>DEHC01000043.1 GCA_002351705.1 Gammaproteobacteria bacterium UBA2810
AACTGGGAAGTTTGAGATGATAAGAAGAGCGATGAGATTGAGTTCATCAGCCAAAATGGCATACATTACAAGGGCCATTTGGTGCTTAAGGAGACCAATGACTGCATTGTCTTTAATAAAGAGCCCACCGGTGCAAAGTGCCAGAAATGCGGGAGTAAGATTGTTGATGATGGCACGAATTACAAGTGTGAGAACGATGGCAAACATTTCTTATGCTGGAAGGAATGGAAGGACGGATCCGGCATAAAAGTATCCCGTGAGGAACTGGTAAAAGTCTTTGACGGACATGGTGATGAGCTTGAGGCCTATAAGAATGGCAAGCTCTGCAAGGGAAGGCTGGTGCTCAATGAGGCAAAGAACGGCCTTGAATTTGAGCCTGCCGACAGGAATATCGATGATACCGGATCGGAGGGACCGATCGGAGAGCCTGTTCCCCCCATCACTAAGCCGATTAATCCCGGGGAGGGCAAGCCCTTTTGGACTCGAATTATCGATCAACTAATCATCAAATATCCATTTCTCTCCAGACACAGAATTATCCTCATTATCTTTGGCGCTGTCCTTGCTCTGGCAGCATTAGTTCCGTTGATAACCAATTTTATCGGTCTTCTGGGTGTGTTTTTCCCTGATCTGTTCAATATGAACAAGAGCAGCATCCATAGTTTTGAGATTACTTTAAGTAACAGAAAAAGCGCACAGAAACTTGAAGAGTTCCTTGACAAGAACGCAGGCAAGATTGTTGAACTGACTATCCACTATAAGCAGAATCTCGTGTATGGCTGGACGCCATGGACAAAATACACTGAAGACTCCTATTATGGCGACAAATATGACTCCTGGGGGTGGGACAGTGCCGAACCTACTTATAATGTCACATACAGCTCTTTTGGTGATAACAACAGGTTTTATGTGAGATCATTTCTGTACGACAAGAACAGGTTTGAAGTGGAGTACAGGGACTTCGGCGGAATTGGGTACTGCGACTTCACAACAAGGTATGCATACCAACTGATTATTCCCTATGTCAAAAATAATGAGCGCATGTTTGAGTGGCAGAGAGACAGGGAAAAAAGCAGGGAATATATTGGTGCTCCGTCACCTTACTGGGTTTTGAAAGGAACCTTTATTGTCAACGTTAAAAATGGCGAGGAGCTGACAGACAACATAACAACCTTGTATGATGAATTTCAGAAGAAAAAGCTGAAAGCAGATTACGGCAAGGAATACGTTGTCCCGGAGATAGCCCATATACTCACAGTTAAACCAGACTGCGGCGACAGAAAGAGCAATGGTGACTATTCATTTTCCGGAAAAAGCTTTGAGCTGGAGCCTTTGACGCAGCGGGAGCATCGGCAGATGGATTACAATTAGAAACAGCGATGTCCCGGGATTTGGGACTGCGCGCCGCCGGCCGTTTCGGTGTCTCAGAAGACTCTGAATTTCTCCGGCCCGCCTGCTGTTTTAGTGAGCGGGCATTTTTATGGGTGAAAGCTACTGCGGCCTGTGCAGATTCCTGCGGTATTTCAAGGCATGCCGCGGCGTGTTCGTTTCTGAAACAGAGCCTCTGCCGTGATGGCCAGGCTGAGACAGACTGTCCGGCGTGTTCAGGGCAGCTTTTTCTAACGCAGCTGCCTCAGTTCCTGATCATGACCCTGACGAGCTTGTGATCCTGCCCCTTGGTGAGGACGAGATCAGCCCTTTCCCTCGAGGGAAGGATGTTCTCCATCAGGTTCTTAAGATCGATGCTCTCCCAGATGCCGGTCTCAATTTCGAGGCATTTCTCCACTGGCATGTCCGCGAACTTGTGGAAATACGCCTCCGGCGTGTCCCTGGCATCCTCGCGGAGGCGCAGGAAGCGGTCAAGGAACCATTTGCGGAGCAGGGGCTCCGGCGCGTCCAAATAGATGCTGAAGTCGGTGAAGTCCATGAGCTCCGAGGCACCGGCGTCAGTCCGGAGGCACTCGAGCACGTTGATACCCTCGATAATGAGGATGTCGGGCGACCCGACAGGTACTCCCGGCCCCTCGACGGTGTCATAGGTCTCATGGGAATAGAGCGGTGCGCGGACATCTTTTTCGCCAGCCTTTATTCTCCTGACGAAATCGATGATTTTCTCCGCGTCATAGGACTCCGGAAAGCCCTTCCTGTCCATGATCCCGCGCCTTGTGAGCTCCTTCCCCGGATAAAGGAAGCCGTCTGTCGAGACGAGGGAGACTTTGGGGCGCGAGGGGAGCTTCTCAAGGAGCAGGCGGAGGATTTCCGCGGTTGTGGTCTTTCCCGCTGCAACTGATCCCGCGATGCCGAGAATGAAGGTGCTGGGCCTCGTGTCACGGCGGAGGAGGCGTCCGACGGCGCCGCTTCGTGAGCGGTGGGCCTCATAGAAAAGCTGCAGCACTCCGGTGAGCGGCAGGTAGACCTCAGTGAGCTCGGACTGCGCGATGGCGGGATTTTTCCGGAGAACCTCCTCCGTGTCGTCATGCGAGAGAGGAGAGCAGAGAAGCGTGCCGAGAACAAGCCAGTTATCGCGCTCGAATCTGTCATAGACAGCTGCCTGATGCTCCGGCATCACGCCGTTTTCGGGTCTCTTATCCTGGTTATGATAGATTTCTTCAGACATTGTTCTCCGGCCCGGGGGAGAATACCCGGACTTCCGTGTTGCTGTGAAAACCGTGAGCCTCGCGGGCGCTCTGCCCTGACAGGGAGATTATATATTAAGTTCCGTGAAATTTGACCTGCTTCATAAAATCTCCTCTGTAAAGGAAGGAGAACACGCGGCCGCATGACTCCGCAATGAAGGGGAGGGCAGTGCAGCTTGCTGATTAAGGTGCCCACGAGGCTCTTTGTGCGGTTCTCTGCGCAGCCATGCTTTTCCTCAGCGATCCTGAAATTTTTTATAAAAGAATTATTACAATATATCAATGAGTTATGAAACAAATAAGAAAATTCTGAAAAAATATCAAAAAATACTTGCAATCAAATAAGCCCGCCTTTATAATGTGCTCACACTTTTGGAGGGGTTCCAGAGTGGCTAAATGGAGCAGACTGTAAATCTGCCGGCTCTGCCTTCGATGGTCCGAATCCATCCCCCTCCACCATGTGCTCAATTTCGCGGGCATTGTATAGTGGCTATTACCTCAGCCTTCCAAGCTGGTGACACGGGTTCGATTCCCGCTGCCCGCTCCACTGATTTTCTTTTTTAAATTCCTTTTTGATTCATCCCAATATACCTTGCGGCGTTTATTTATCGCAGTTAAGGTATCCTGACGTTGATTCAGATATAATGCAGTAGCTGTACCCGGATGTGCCATCTGGCACGGTTGATTTCACTAAAGGTCGGAATTATGGCGGAAAAAGAAAAATTCGTGCGTGATCGCGTTCATGTCAATGTCGGAACCATCGGCCATGTCGATCACGGTAAGACCACTCTCACGGCGGCTATCACAACCGTCCTCGCGAAGTACTACCATGTCGGCCAGGCCATGAAGTTCGACGAGATCGACAAGGCTCCCGAGGAGAAGGCCCGCGGCATCACCATCAACACCTCGCATGTTGAGTACGATACCCCGAAGCGCCACTACGCCCATGTTGACTGCCCGGGCCACGCCGACTACGTAAAGAACATGATCACGGGCGCTGCCCAGATGGACGGCGCCATCCTCGTTGTCGCCGCGACTGACGGCCCTATGCCCCAGACCCGCGAGCACATCCTTCTCGCCCGCCAGGTGGGCGTTCCCTACATCATCGTCTTCCTCAACAAGTGCGACATGGTTGACGACGAGGAGCTCCTTGACCTCGTCGAGGAGGAGGTCCGCGACCTTCTGACCGAGTACAAGTTCCCGGGCGACACCACCCCGGTAATCCGCGGCTCCGCCCTCGGCGCGCTCAACGGCGAGGAGAAGTGGGAGAAGAAGGTCCTCGAGCTTGCCGAGACCATGGACACCTATATCCCTGATCCGGTCCGCGACATCGACCATCCGTTCATCCTCCCCATTGAGGACATCTTCTCGATCTCGGGACGCGGAACCGTTGTCACCGGCCGTATCGAGCGCGGCGTCATCCGCGTCAATGACGAGGTTGAGATTGTCGGCATCCGCCCGACCCAGAAGACCGTCTGCACCGGCGTCGAGATGTTCCGCAAGATCCTCGACGAGGGCATGGCCGGCGACAACGTCGGAATCCTCCTGCGCGGCACCAAGCGCGAGGAGGTTGAGCGCGGCCAGGTTCTCGCGAAGCCCGGCACCATCACTCCGCATACCGTCTTCACCTCAGAGGTCTATGTCCTCAACAAGGAGGAGGGCGGCCGCCACACTCCGTTCTTCAACGGCTACCGTCCTCAGTTCTACTTCAGAACCACCGACATCACCGGAACCATCGAGCTCCCCGAGTCGGTCGAGATGGTCATGCCGGGCGATCATATCCAGATGAAGGTCTCCCTCATCCACCCGGTAGCCATGAACGAGAAGGACCGCTTCGCCATCCGCGAGGGCGGGCATACGGTAGGCGCCGGCGTTGTATCGAAGATCCTCGCCTGATTTCAATTAGAGTTGTCTCCGCACCAGTGCGGGGGCTGTGTTTGTAAGGCGGGCTCCGGCCCGCCGGTTAGACTGCGGTGGAAACCGCTTCGGGTTCAAAATGGCTAGCACAACTGCTCAGGAAAAAGAGAGAAAGAGAAAGAAGAGACAGGCCCAGGCCGAGAAGGCAAAGGCCGCTGACACACAGAATACCGCCGCTGCAGCTCCTGCGGCTTCTGACGCTGCGGCTCCTCAGGGCGGAAAGAAGAAGGCTGCGGCGCCTGCTCACAGCAAGGCTGCTGACGCTGTCATGTGGCTTGTCGTATGGGCATCGCTCATCGGCGCTGTTGCCGGCAACTACATGATGACCCATCAGGGCGTTGTGCTCTACCAGCGCATCCTCTTCGTCGTAGGCTGCTGCGTGCTCGCGCTCGTTGTCTTCCTCTTCACCTCACTCGGAAAGAGGACTGTGAAGTTCGCGAAGGACTCGCGCAACGAGCTGCGCCGCGTGACCTGGCCCACCAAGCAGGAAACAGTGCAGACCAGCGTAGTCGTCGCCATCGTCGTGCTGATTGTCGCTGTTGGCCTCTGGTTCTTCGACATCATCATCAGTTGGCTTGTTTCAACTTTCAACGCATGGCTGGGGTAAGCAATGGAAGATTCAGAAGTTAAGAATCCTGAGATCGACGAGACTGAGCTCTCCGGCGGGGAGTACCAGTATGATGAGGCAGCCGGCGGCGAGGCCTCTGATGAGGCCGCTGACGGTTCTGCTGAGCAGGAAGGCGGCAAGAAGCGCAAGGAGAGCGCCAAGGCTGCCGAGAACCGCAGGCTGAAGGAGCAGAAGCGCGAGGAAGAGCAGAAGAAGAAGCTCGAGGAGCGCCGCGAGGAGGCCCGCAAAAACGAGGAGAAGGCCCAGAAGAACGGAAAGATGCACTGGTACTTCATCCAGACCTACTCAGGCTATGAGCTCCGCGTGCAGAAGGCCCTCAAGGAGCTGCTCTCGAACTCTCCCGAGGAGCTGCAGGACAAGTTCGCCGACATCCTGGTCCCGACCGAGGAGGTCGTTGAGATCAAGAACGGCGTGAAGCGCAGAAGTGAGCGCAAGTTCTACCCGGGGTATGTTCTCATCCGCATGGAGATGATGGACGCAACCTGGCACACCGTCAATGACCTGAGCTTCGTCATGGGGTTTGTCGGCACCACCAAGCGCCGTCCTACCCCGAACCCGATCTCCGAGGCTGAGGCGAAGAGGATTCTCGATCGCATCAACGACAACGAGAACAACCCGAAGCCGAAGAACGAGTACCAGCCGGGCGAGGTTGTCCGCGTCATCGAGGGACCGTTCTCCGACTTCAACGGCACCATCGAGGATGTCGACTACACCAAGAACAAGGTACGCGTATCCGTCATGGTGTTCGGCCGTCCTACCCCGATCGAGCTGGAGTTCTCGGAAATCGAGAAGGAACGCTGAGTTCTGCCTGCCTTAAGGCGGATACTGGAGGGGGGATCGTCAGCAGCTATCTGTTAACGGTCCCTTCTGCCGTTTTGGGTTCCGGCATGTCCGGAACCTGCCCCGTGTCTCCGGTTTCAGGCGCGGGGCGTAGGGGATTATTCAGAAGGCGCCGGCCGCGGCTCACGCGGTTTGCGCCTGGTTCTTTGCGGAATGGATAAGAATGAGTGACAAGTATCTGATTATCGGGCCGTCATGGCTCGGCGATATGGTGATGGCCCAGAGCCTTTTCATGATGCTGAGGAAGAGGCACCCGAAGGCGGTCATCCATGTCACCGCGCTTCCGTTCTGCGTGCCCCTCGTGAAGAGGATGCCGGAGGTGGACAAGGTCATCCCTATCCCGTTCGGCCACGGGCAGCTCAGGGTCCTTGCAAGGAGGCGCTTCGGCAAGGCGCTCGCCGCCGAGCACTACACCGAGGCTCTCATCCTCCCCCACAGCTTCAAGTCCGCGCTGATCCCGTTCTTCGCCGGGATCCCGGTAAGGCGCGGCTGGCTCGGGGAGTCTAGGCACTTTGTCCTCAATCAGATCTGGAAGAACAAGAAGCCCTTCCCCCTGATGGTGGATCAGTACCGCGCGCTTGCCTGGGATCCGAAGGACGAGGATGCTCCGCGAAGCTCCGACGGGATAGAGCAGAAGCTGCTCCCTGCGCTCAGCACCGATCTTGAGAACGCAAAGGATGTATATGCACGCCTCGGCGGCGGCAGCACGGAGAAAATCCTCGCGCTCTGCCCGGGAGCATCCTACGGACCCGCGAAAAAATGGCCTGCTGAGAGCTTTGCCGCAGTCGCGTCCTGGTGGATAGGAAGGGGCGGCAGGGCAGTAATCATGGGCGCAGGAAAGGAGCGTGATGACGCTGCCGCCATCCTCTCTGCCCTGCCGCCTGAGGTGAAGGCCGGATGCCTTGACCTTACCGGGAAGACTGCGATAACCGACTCGGTAGATCTCATGGGTCTTGCGGAGGCTGTTCTCACCAATGACTCCGGCCTCATGCATGTCGCGGCTGCAACGGGGCGCCCTGTCGTCGCGGTGTTCGGATCATCGACCCCCGGATATACGCCTCCGCTGACGGAGAAGACTGAAATCCTCCAGACTGACATCAAATGCCGGCCCTGCTTCAGGCGGACCTGCAAGTACGGGCACTACAAGTGTCTCCGGGACATCACGCCTGAGATGGCCGAGGACGCGCTTTTGAAGCTTCTCTCCGGGGGCAGCGAAGCGGGGAGCGGTAATGCCTGAGTCCGGAAAGGTAAGCCTCTGCGGCAGGATCTTCTGGAGAGCGCTGGTCTCGGGGCTCGAGAACCTCGCGGTCATTCCGGCGTTCCTCATGCTGCAGCTTCCGAAGAGGAACAAGCCATCCTACGGGAAGAGAAGGTGTGAGCTCCTGGGGCGCGGATCGTTTATTCCGGCAGAGGAGAAGACCGTCTGGATCCACACCGTAAGCGTCGGCGAGACGCTCGGCGCTGCCTCGTTCATAAAGCTCCTTGCCGCACGGTGCCCGGACCTTCACATCGTGGTCACCACGACGACTACGACCGGCGCGGCAGCCGCGGCAAAGTCCTTCAAAGGCATCGCGGAGCACCGCTTTGCGCCTCTCGACGCAGGGTTTGCGGTCGAGTCATTCATCAGGAGAGTGCATCCTTCGGCGCTCCTTATTATGGAGACCGAGCTCTGGCCCACGGTGCTTGCCTCCGCGAAAAGGCACGGAATTCCGGCAATCGTCATCAACGCGAGGCTCTCGGAGCGTTCGCGCGGGAGGTTCACGAGGTTCAGGGGTGCCTTTGACACTCTGATTGCGCCCAACATCACTCTGATGGCAGCGCAGACCGAGGATGATGAGTCAAGGCTCAGGTCCCTCGGCATTCAGAACACCTGCGTAACAGGATCGATCAAGTACGACATCACTCCTGACAAAGAGCTCGCCGCGAAGGGGCTTGAGGTCAGAAAGGCAGCAGGCGGGCGACCCATCATCACCGCTGCAAGCACCCACGGTGATGAGAGCCTCATGGTGCTCAGGGCCTTCCATGAGATAAAGAAGAAGGTCCCTGACGCGCTTTTAATCCTGGTGCCGCGCCATCCTGAGGAGTTTGAGAAAGCTTACGGTGAGTCTGTGAGCGAGGGGTTCAGGACAAAGAGACGTTCGGCTGACACAATGCCGTCACCTGACACCGAGGTGTTCATCGGCGACTCGATGGGTGAGATGACCGTCTGGTTCGCTGCGTCGCGCGCAGCCTTCATGGCGGGAAGCCTCATTCCGGTCGGCGGGCACAATCCGCTGGAGCCGGCCGTGCTCGGCGTGCCGGTCATTACCGGTCCCAACTACTTCAATTTCGATGACATCTTCAGGAGGCTCTTTGATGCGGGCGGGGCGTTTGCCGTCGCGGACGTGAATGAGCTTGCCGTGAAGGCAGCGGAGCTCCTCGGCAATCCTGAGCTTGCCTCTGATGCCGGGCGGAAGGCGGAGGAGACCGCATCAAAAGGGACAGGAGCCTGCCGGAGAACGCTTGAGGCGGTGCTGCGGGCGTGTCCGGGGCTTGCAGACTGAGCGCCGTGTGCTGCTCATTCACTTTTACGAAGCCGGACCAGGAGAGGGGCCGGCATAATTCAGGTGCACTCGGAAGGGCATGCCGAATCAGGGTTTATCTTCCTTTTTCCTGAGATAGACACGCACGGATCCTGTTTTATGATCTTTTGCTATGGAATGGTGCCATGGCATCATTCCCTCTCCGAAAAATGCATCGACTGTCACAGGAAATGATACCGGAGCCTCATAGTATTTGTCTGTTATGTTTTTCATGAAGGGGTATTCGCTCAGGTGGTACCAATCATCCCTGTATGCAAATGATGCCGGGCACACTGCATCGATTATAGCCGCCGGTTTATTGTTTATAATGTCCTCAACGTACCTGCTGCGCAGTTCTTTCTGAAGATTTTTGTCGAATTTCTTGTCCAACAGCGGATATATGAAGTTTGTTGTCGTTGCAGATGGATGTCCGGAATATACCGGCAGACCGGTTTCCCAGCCCCAGACAACAATCTGCTCGCCAGGACTTACATGGCTGTTGAGGTAATGCATTGCGTCCTTGAACGGGTACTCATCCTCACGTACGAAACCAAGCTGCTGGATAGTGCGTATATTCTGTATATCACTGAGCGCCATCATATCGTATACAGTGCTGGCTTCGGCAACTGCCAGTATGGCAAAGGCACAGCTTCTTCTGAGATTCTCGCTGCTGCTGACGGTGAGTCCGAGCGCAATCAGAATAACGCATGAAGGCACTATGATATTGATGTAGTGATCAAAGATGCTCATAGTCCGCGTTGTCGCTAAAAATGCCGTCAGTGCGAAAACGCCAAGCAGCATAACTGCAGGGCATCTTCGGGGTGCGGCTGTTTCTTTTCTGTTTATGCTGTAAGCCAGTTCCACGGCAGCGAACACCAATACAGTGCCTGCCGCAAGCCAGAACAGGTTCATTTCAGAAAAAAATACCATACGGAGCGGCAGTCGGGACAGGTATTCAGAAAAAGATATTGAAACGTGCTCGACATTGACCCTGATATAGTAGAGCCAGAATGACTCAATGGCGCCGTTCAGCGCAAGATAGGCGAGAAAGAGCACTGTCGGAACTGCCGAACCTGCTGAGGCCGTAATGATATCTTTAAGAATTATGTGCCATTTTTCTGACGGACTGCGTAACACCGTGGCATCCTGCAATGCACTCACGCCATACCCGGAGCGGCCTTCTCTCCTGTCCTGTACGAATACACCACGGGCGATGCTCAGAATAAAGCAGCACGCCGTAAACGGCGCGAACTGCAGTTTTATCCATGGCAGCAGCCCCAGCACAAAGCATTCCGCAAAGAGCATGATGCCTCTGCCATTGCGATAGGCAAAGAGCAGCAGCCAAAGGGAGATCAGCAGGCAGAACAGAGTTTCATTGTTGTATGCGGTTACATCGTATAAATAGATGGAAAAATAAATAACACTGAAACATTAAAAATTACGTTAATAGAAAGCGTCTAAATTGCCAAAATCCAGCCATTACCCCCAAGCTTCCACGTTTCTGGTTCCTTGTACCTGCTAAACAACGGCATTTTAATAAATTTTGCCATCAATTACCTTTAATTTAGTCGCGTTTTGTGTTATACCTATTACGTAACTTACGTTAATATGATAGAGGCCGTTATGCCCATACCGGAATCGATCAAAAGCAAACGTCCAACACAATTTGGTGCGGTAGAAATTCGTCTCATTAAGGGCTATTTTTACGTTTATCTGGTCTCATCAAAATGGGACTCATCCAAAGGAAGGCCTCAGAAAGTGACAGGAAAGAGCATTGGCAAGATCACCGAGGCAGATGGTTTTATCCCTAATGCAAACGGCATGCGCATCATGCAGGCGAAAGCAGCAGCCTCCGCTGTGCCTGCCAAGGTCCAGACGGATTCGGATAAAGGGGCTGATAAAGGAACGGATACAGAGAAGGCTGAGGATTCCGCACCTGTTGTCAAAAACTATGGTGCCTATGAAACGCTGCGCAGGCTGAGTCCGGAGATTGATACGCTGCTGAAAAAGCACTTTCCTGATTCATTCCGGGAAATAAGAACCATCGCGCTTCTCAGACTGGTTGACGGCATTTCTTCAGTGAAGATGATCCAGCCGATGTTCCTTGACTCATACATGAGTGATCTTTGCAGCGATCTCCCTGTGTCAGAGGGACCTGTCCGCAGATTCATTGCGAAACTCGGAACAATGCAGGATACCATCGACAGTCTCATGCGTGAACAGGTGATACCCGGCAGCACTCTGCTGTTTGACGGCACTTCGATTTTCATCAGGTCTGATGATTCCCTGTCGATGAAAGGCTACAACCCTGATCACAGCCTGAATCCGCAGGCCAGGATCCTCTACGTGTTCGAAAAGGATTCACACCGTCCGGTTTTTTATCGTGTTCTTCAGGGCTCCATAGTAGACAAGGCAGCATTTCTGGAAACAGTCCGTGCTGCGGGTTGCCAGGATTGCATAATCATTGCTGACAAGGGCTTTTACTCCAAGAAGAATGTCTCAGCCCTGATGCTGGCCGGCATGAAATATATCCTGCCGCTGCAGGACAACACAACGAATGTTCCTAAGGAGTTCTACGCTAACAATGATGACAGCAAATGGGATGGAGTGTTCACCTATAAGAAACGTCCGGTCTGGTACTGGAAACACTCCATCGGGGACAAGGGAGACTTCATATACACGTACCGTGATGACATCAGGAAAGCCGAAATGGTTGGCGGTTTCGTGGAATCCGCGGAGAAGGACTGCGGTGAGGAGGAGCACAAGACAACAGATGTACTGAAGGAGACCCGCATGGGTTACTTCTCATTCTGCAGCAATCTTGATGTGGGAGCTAAGGAAATTTATCTCGACTATAAGGAACGCTGGGATATCGAGGAGTGCTTTGACTATCTGAAAAACAGCGTGGCCACGTCACCTTCTCACGCGCATACTGATGAATACTTCCGCGGATGGGCATTTGTCAATCACATCAGCCTGTTGTACTACTA
Organism: Gammaproteobacteria bacterium UBA2810; assembly: GCA_002351705.1. Lineage (GTDB taxonomy): Bacteria > Pseudomonadota > Gammaproteobacteria > Enterobacterales > Succinivibrionaceae > UBA2810. The sequence goes on from DEHC01000043.1 coordinate 11,573, forward strand.
CGGTCTGCTCAATGCTCTGAGGCTTGCTGGTTTGGATGAAAAATATTCAGCCGGAGATATTATCAAACTGACGAAAAATATTTACCTGGTCGATACAGGAGACGGAAAAGGTCCTATATTATCCAAAATCAGATACAAGACAAAATCCGTCTTGACGAAACTAGGGGTAGACTTATTACGTAAAAATTAATGTTTCAGTGTCAGAATACAAAGCAGTGAGTCAATGGTGAACAAAATCTTCATCGAGTTTGTGGCACTGATTATCAGGAACCGCTTCCACAGACTGCTGAAGGAGAGGATGGAAGACTCAGCACGGAAATATAACTACATGACTGTTCCTGCTGCCATCAAGGAGCTGGAAAAAATAGGGATGATCCGCCCGTGCGGGGGCAGCTATGTCATGCACCATGCAGTGACGGCAGTACAGAAAGAAATCCTCAAAGCTTTCGACATGAACGAGACAAAGATCAGGAAACAGGCACAGGAGCTTTCCGCACTGATCGACAGTATTGAGAAAAACGATAAAGATCAGTGTTCAGAACGGTCAGAGAGTTAAAAACGATGGAAGTTCAGAATAAAGCTGTAAATATCTGACTGGAGAAAGCCCGCTAAAAGGCTGTATCCTATACCGAAGTTCATTTAAAAGATACCAGATTAAATCGGAGCGGTAATTTTTACGGCCACGCCCGAATATGTGCTGACTTTACTTCGCTTTGAATGTCTCACCTTGTACCGCTCTCAGGGTACTGGCGGCAATATTTCAACAAGCAGAATAAAGCCTCAAGAGGGATTATAGTCAAACTGATACAGCAGGACAATCAGTCATGCCTGATGCAGGCATGACGAAAGAAGATGTTTTTGCCGGGACTGTGGCGTGATGCCACGCAATGCGATCCGTACTTTAAGCGAATCTCTGACCGTCTTCTGCAGAATCAAAAAAGGCGCCCTGAGGCGCCTGTTCGTTTGTTATGTGGACAATTGCTCAGCCTGCTACGGCTTTTATGCTTTTGTCTGATTGCCGGTCTCTGCAGCCTTCTTGGCAGGGTTGGTGTTCCAGCCGTTGCTGTCGACATCCTTCTCTGACTCAGGCATCTTCTTCCCGAATACCATGAAGCAAATGAAGGAGACAGCCATTGCGGCAACGCCGATCCAGGTTGCGATATTAATCGGGAGATTGAGCCCGATTTTTGCCTGGCAGATGAATGTCACTACCATGACGGTCATGAACATCGCAGGCAGGGTTGTCATCCAGTGGAAGCGGCCTCTCCTGTAAAGGTATACGGAAATTGCCCACAGGCAGACGCATGAGAGCGTCTGGTTTGCCCAGCCGAAGTATCTCCAGATGACGCTGAAGTCAACGAGGCAGAGAACTGCGCCGACAATGAAAAGAGGCACAGAGAGCAGCAGTCGGCTCTTAATGCTCGTCTGATCCATTTTCAGGATCTCTGCCAGGGTAACCCTTGCGCCGCGGAACGCCGTGTCTCCGGTTGACACCGGGAGGACAACGACTCCGAGGACTGCGAGGATGCTGCCGACTGTTCCGAGGAGGGCAAAGGAAATGTTCTTGACCACAACCGGAGCGGGACCAGCTGCCTCAAGCTCTGCAGGTGACTTGTAGAAGGAAAGGCCGAGCGTTACCCAGATGAGGGCAATGATGCCTTCCATGATCATCGAGCCGTAGAAAACCTTGCGTCCCTGTGACTCATTGGTCATGCACTTTGCCATCATGGGCGACTGGGTTGCGTGGAAGCCGCTGATTGCGCCGCAGGCAATGATGACGAAGAGCGCAGGCCATATGGAGCCTCCCTTCGGATGCTGGCTTGTGAAGAGTGTATCAAGGCTGACGTTCGGCAGAACGTCATATCCCTCCGCAAAAAGGGCGACGGTAAGGCCGATGGCCATGAAAATGAGCAGGACTGCGAAGAACGGGTAAATCTTGCCGATGACCTTGTCTATCGGGAAGATGGTTGCGCAGATGTAGTAGGCGAAAATAATTACAGCCCAGATCCAGTAGGGAACAGCCGGGAAAATGCTGAGGAGGAGGTTCGCCGGTCCTGCGACAAAGACTGCGCCGACGAGGATCAGGAATATTACGGTGAAGAACTCCATGAAGGTCCTGACGCCGTGTCCGAGGTTCCGTCCGAGAACCTCATGGTATCCGGCGCCGCCATAGCGGAGGGAGATCATTCCTGACATGTAGTCATGGACAGCGCCACCGAGGACGCAGCCGAATACCACCCAGAGAAGGGCGCTCGGTCCGTAGAGCGCGCCGATGATCGGCCCGAACACAGGCCCGAGACCTGCGATATTGAGGAGCTGAATGACGATCATTTTCCAGAGCGGCATCTTGACATAGTCAACGCCGTCCTCCCTGGTCATGACCGGGGTGGGTCTTGAGCGGTCAACCCCGAATACCTTCTCGGCGATTACGCCATAGACGGCGTACCCGGCGATAAGAAACGCGAGGCAGATAAAGAAATACAAATAGCCTGACATGATTTTTATCCAACTTAATAAATGTGACTAAGTTCTCATTATAGCGCGCATTTTAGATATGACTGTCATTCAGTTGAATTTTAACTCAAACTTCCCAGTTCCA
>DEHC01000057.1 GCA_002351705.1 Gammaproteobacteria bacterium UBA2810
ACGGGGTTATGCAATAGCCCCAAATTCAGGACTTGATTCAGGGCGGCGGCACGGGGAAATTTTACGTGGAAACGGCCGGCCCGCAAGCCCTCATGGCCTGCCGGGTAGCCGGAAAATTTATTCCGCAGGGCACTGTGTGCAGGTCCGGATCAGGAAGTCAGTTTCCGTCCCGCGGGCTGACGGAATTCAGATCATGAAGGCTTTTTTCAGAATTTTCTCTGTGAAGCTTCTTCTCAGGTAAAAGCCGCGGGGACCGGTCATCACGATCTCCCCGTCCCTGCCGACAGCCCTGATCATGACCGTGCTGTCCGCAGCCTTGGGCCTTATCTGGAGGGCCGTGCCGTCATGCGCCGTTATCTCGAGGATCCTGCCCTCCGAGATTTTCTCAAGATGCTCCTCCCAGTCTGCTTTGAGGATTTTCTCCTCCCCGGCGTCCGGCGACCAGAAAAATGGAGTGCCGAGCCGGCGCTCTCCGAGCGGTATGGCGCGGTCGCCCTCGACGGGGAAGAACAGCACTCTCGAGAGCTTGTTCCTGACTGATGACTTTTCCCAGGTGAGGCCGGCCGTGCCCGTGAGGTGCGCCATGCAGACGTAGGTGCTCTCGAGCGGCCTCAGATCAGGCCCGATGGGAATGCTTTTGAGCTCAACGTGGATTTTTTCGAAGTCGCACACCGGCCGGCTGCTTCCGGTTGCGCCGAGATAAAGCTCGAGAAGCTTTCCCGCGTAGCCCTTGGCGCCCTTCATTGAGGATGGAATGACAGCAGATGCCTCATCTGACAGCTCCCCGAGAGTGAGTCCTGATATGGCGAGGGCACGCTCCATGAGCTCATCCTCGCTCAGAGGCTCAGGGACCGCTTTCCAGATGCCGCTTCCGCCCATTTTCTTCCCCGCAGAACTTCAAATTTTCGGATCGGCTTTATTGTATAAAATAATGATCTGTGAAAAAATTGAAAAAGCAAAATTTTATTCGGATTTTAAGTTGATTGACCAAGACGGCTTCCGCCTGAATGTTGGCATTGTCATTGCCGCCCCGGACGGGAGAGTTCTGTGGGCACGACGAATAGGGCAGAATACATGGCAGTTTCCCCAGGGCGGCATAGATGCAGGCGAGACTCCCAGGGCGGCCATGTACCGCGAACTCGGGGAGGAGCTCGGGCTTGCGCCGGATGATGTCACCCTTGAGGCCGAGACGTCAGGCTGGCACCGCTACCGTCTTCCGAAAAGATGCATCCACTATGACGAGCATCCTGTATGCGTCGGACAGAAGCAGAAATGGTTCCTCCTGAAGCCGGTCAATGCCGGATCCCTGCTCCACGTGAATTTCGCAAGCACCAGGGAAAAGCCGGAGTTTGACGGCTGGCGCTGGGTTTCGTACTGGTATCCGATAAGGCAGGTGGTCAACTTCAAGCGTGATGTATACCGCCGCGTGCTGACCGAATTTTCAGACAAAGTAATCGGGAACAAACAGGCGGACTGCGCGCCCGCTTCGTGTCCCTCCGGAGGAAAGTCATGCTGACTGCTCTCAGAAAGATTATTGAAGGTGTTTCATCGGCACAGACGCTGAATGACGCGATGAAGTGCATGGTGTCCCAGATCAAGCAGGCCCTCTCCGCAGACTGCTGCTCGATTTATCTCTCGGAGACCTCGCAGTCAGGCTCGGTGTTCCGTCTCGCGGCGAGCGACGGGCTCGCGGAGTCCGCAGTAGGCAAGGTCTGCCTCGGGGAGAAGGAGGGCCTTGTCGGCCTTGCCGGAAGCAGGCTTGAGGTCATAAATGTCGCGGTCGCGAGGGACCATCCCGGATTCAAGTACCTGCCCGAGGCCGGAGAGGACAGCTACACCTCGTTCCTCGGCGTTCCCATCATGCACCAGAGAAAGGTGCTCGGCGTCCTTGTCATTCAGCAGAAGGAGGCCAGGAAGTTCAATGACGAGGAGGAATCGTTTGCCGTAACCCTCGCCGCGCAGCTTGCTGCCGAGATCATTCAGGCAGAGATGAAGAGCGAGCTGACGCCCGGCGCAAGATCAGGCGTTTTCCGCGGCGCGCCGGTCTCGGACGGCGTCGCTATGGCCAGGGCCTGGGTGTGGAGGCCCCATATCGAGCTCAGCCAGGTTGCACTGAAGAAGGCGGATGATCCGGAGATGCAGCTTGAGCTCTTCAGGCAGGTCATACTCCAGGTCCAGATGGAGCTTGACTCGGTCCTCGTGAGGTTCGAGGGCGGGTCAGTCCGCGACACCGGCGACATCTTCGACATGTACGAGTCGCTGCTCAATGATCCGGCGTTCTCCAACGCAATCGAGGACGAGATTATGAAGAACGGCTGGACGGCATCGTCCGCCGTCAGGATAACTGCCGAGCAGATCATTGCGAAATACGAGGGCATGACTGACGCATACATGCGCGAGCGCACCCTTGATGTCAGGGATGTCGCCCAGAGAATTCTCTCAGGCCTTTCCCACAGCGAGGTTGACGAGTTTGACGTTACCGAGCCGGTCATCGTTGTCGCCGAGGAGATTACCGCGTCCATCCTCGCGGAGATTGCAAGGGACAAGCTGATGGGCGTCGTGTGCCTGAACGGCGCGGCGAACTCGCATGCCGCGATCCTCGCGCGCACGCTCGGAGTGCCGGCAGTCACCGGCGTCAAGCTGTCGCTCTCCAAAGTCGCTGACCGGCTGATGATAGTCGACGGCTCGAAGGGCGAGGTGTTCACCGATCCGGAGCCCGCGGTTGTCGCCGAGTACCGGGAAATCATTGAGCATGAGAGGCACATCAGCGAGACGGCAGAGTGCGAGAGCTCCGGCGCATCAGTCACGCGAGACGGCGTCAGGGTTCCGGTCTCCCTCAATGTCGGGCTGACCGGTGCGGTCTCGCACTCCGACAAGTCGCTCATTGACAGCGTCGGCCTTTACCGCACCGAGATTTCATTTATCGTCAGGAACTCCTTCCCTTCCGAGGACGAGCAGACCGAGGCCTACCGCAGGCTGCTCGAGAGCTATGCGCCGCTCACCGTCACCATGAGAACGCTCGATGCAGGCGGCGACAAGCAGCTCTCCTATTATCCGCAGAAGGAAATCAACCCGGCCCTGGGACTTAGGGGCGTAAGGCTGACTCTTGAGCATCCCGCGCTCTTCCTCACCCAGCTCAAGGCGATGCTCAGGGCCTCCGTGGGCCTCGGCAACCTCCGCATCATGATCCCCATGCCCTGCTCTGTAAGGGAAATCAGCGAGTCAAGGCGCCTACTCGATCAGGCCTATGACGAGGTAAGGGCATCCCTTCCTCCCGAGGAGCGGGAAAGCTTTGCCCGCCCGCCGTTCGGCATCATGATTGAGGTTCCGTCGGTGATTTACATTCTCGAGGAGACCTCGCAGTACACCGACTTCTGGTCTGTCGGAAGCAATGACCTCACGCAGTACCTCCTTGCGGTTGACCGCGGGAATCCATCGGTGTCCGGGCTCTATGATCCCTATCACCCGGCCGTACTCAAGGTGCTCCGCTATATTGCGGAGACTGCCTCCCGCCTCGGGAAGCCCCTTGACATCTGCGGCGAGCTTGCGGGAGAGCCGGTCGGGGCGCTGCTGCTCCTGGCCTCTGGCTACCGCAGCCTCAGCATGAACGAGAGCAGCATCGCAAAAATCAAGTACCTCATCAGAAGGGCGGACACCTCTGAGCTCGCGAAGATGCTCTCGTCAGTCGATCTCACTGATCCGGACATGATCAGGAAGACCTTCGGTGAGTATGCGGAAAGGATAATGAAGGACTCTGCGGAGGAAAAATGAGGCAGTACCTTGATCTTATGAGGACAGTACTGGAGACCGGACACTTCAAGAATGACCGCACCGGAACCGGCACCAGATCGATTTTCGGCTACCAGATGAGATTCAGCCTGAAGGACGGCTTCCCGCTCGTCACCACCAAGAAGTGCCATCTCCGCTCGATTATCCACGAGCTGCTCTGGTTCCTTAGCGGCAGCACCAACGTAAAGTATCTCCACGACAACGGCGTCACGATCTGGGACGAGTGGGCCGATGAGAACGGCGACCTCGGGCCTGTCTACGGCGCGGAGTGGAGATCATGGCCTGCGTCTGGCGGCAGGCACATTGACCAGATCAGCAATGTGATTGAGGAGATAAAGCGCAATCCTGACTCAAGGAGGCTTGTGGTCTCGGCGTGGAATGTCGGCGAGCTTGACAAAATGGCGCTCTCGCCGTGCCATGCGCTGTTCCAGTTCTATGTCCTTGACGGAGTGCTCTCCTGCCAGCTCTATCAGAGAAGCTGCGACATTTTCCTGGGGCTCCCGTTCAATATCGCGAGCTACGCGCTCCTCACCAGCATGGTCGCCCAGCAGTGCGATCTTGAGCCGGGCGACTTTGTCTGGACCGGCGGCGACACCCATCTTTATGTCAACCACCTCGAGCAGGCACGGCTGCAGCTTTCAAGGGAGCCGCGTCCTCTGCCGAAGCTTGTCTTCAGGCGCAGGCCGGATTCGATTTTTGACTACCGCTACGAGGACTTCTCCATTGAGGGTTATGATCCATGGCCTGCCATCAAGGCTCCTGTGGCAGTGTGAGGAGGAATAATGGACAGCAGGGAATACGCAAGGACAGTCTGGAACTCAAGAAGGGGCATGCATGAGATAGATGTCATGCTCGATCCCTTTGTAAAGGAGGACCTTCTCGGCCTTGACGAGAAGAGGCAGCGTGAGTACGTGAGGCTTCTTGACCGCACGGATCTCGAGCTCATCAATTTTCTGGTAAGGGGCGCCGATGCCGAGGATGAGGAGACGCGCGATATCGTGGGCGTTATCCGCGAGTGCCACCTCAGACGGATGAGAAAGGCGGAAAAGGAAGGGCTCCCAGAAGAGCAGTAACAGGAATCGCATGGAGGTGCGGAAGTGAAAATTTGTGTAGCAGGGGCAGGATATGTCGGACTGTCACTCTCAGTCATGCTCTCGGTCAGCAATGAGGTGAGGATTCTTGAGATCAATCCTGAGCGTGTGGCGATGGTCAACAGAAGGGAGTCGCCGATTTCCGATGAGTACATCGAGAAATACCTCAGGGAAAAGAAGCTTGACCTCACCGCAATGTCAGAGCCTGAGGCTGCCATGAAGGACGCGGAGCTGATAATCGTCGCAACCCCGACCAACTATGATCCTGAGCTCAACTACTTCAATGTTGACTCGGTCAATGCGGTGATTGAGGAGGCGCTGAAGTTCGCGCCTGACGCTGAAATCGTAGTGAAGAGCACGCTTCCCGTCGGATTCACCGAGGACGCGAGGAAGAAGTTCGGCACGCAGCACATCCATTTCTCCCCGGAGTTCCTCCGCGAGGGGCACGCGCTCTACGACAACCTCTATCCCGCGAGAATAATCGTCGGGACCGACTCGGAGAAGGTCGGGCATGATTTCTCCGCGCTTCTCGCCGCAGGAGCACTCAAGAAGAAGGAGGACATCCCGGTCGTAATCATGAAGCCGACCGAGGCAGAGAGCGTCAAGCTCTTCGCCAATACCTACCTTGCGATGCGCGTCTCCTTCTTCAACGAGCTTGACACCTATGCCGCGACCAAGGGGCTTTCCACCGCGAAGATCATCGAGGGCGTCTGCCTCGATCCCAGGATCGGCGATTTCTACAACAACCCCTCGTTCGGCTACGGCGGCTACTGCCTCCCCAAGGACACCAAGCAGCTTCTCGCCAATTACCGCGACGTGCCGAGCACCCTCATAAAGGCAATCGTCGAGTCGAACTCGGTAAGAAAGGATTTCGTCGCCTCCCTTATCGTGAAGAAGAACCCGAAGAGAGTCGGGATCTACCGCCTCGTGATGAAGAGCGGCTCCGACAATTTCCGCTCGTCATCAATCCAGGGCGTCATGAAGCGCATCAAGGCCAAGGGCATCGAGGTTGTGGTCTACGAGCCGATGCTCCGCGAGGACAGCTTCTTCAACTCAAAGGTAATCAGGGATCTTGACGAGTTCAAGAAGAGCTGCGACGTGATTGTGGCCAACAGGCGCACCCCTGAGCTCAGCGACGTAAGCGACAAGGTATTCACCAGGGATCTTTACTCCAGTGACTGATACCAGTGACATCGCGCCCCTGAGCAGGGAGGAGCAGAAGGCGCACCTCGACCGGGTGTCGAGGACGTTCGCGCTAACCATCACGGCGCTGCCGGATGATCTGTGCGACTACGTAAGCTGCGCCTATCTCCTCTGCCGGATAGCCGACACCATCGAAGATGATCCGAAGATGCCGGCCCGTGACAAGGTTGACGAGCTCAACACCATGTCACTCGTGTTCGACGGGGCCGTCACGAGCACTGATTTTCATGACGGGGTGATGGGAAGGCTGTCCGCCAACGAGGCCGAGACGGCGCTCATGGATGACATCCCGCGGGTCTTCGCGAGGTTCAGCAGCTATCCTGACAATGTCAGGGCGGTCATCTCGGAGGGCGTCAGGATCATGTGCGCCGGCATGGGCGCCGCCCAGACGGCAGGCCGGGTCAGGACCAGGCATGATCTTGATCTTTACTGCTACTCGGTTGCGGGGGTGGTCGGCGAGCTGCTTGCCGAGCTCTTCATGCTGAGAAGCCCCGGCATGGCGGCGGAGCGCAGGGCGGTCATGGCCCTCGCGGTCAGCTTCGGCGAGGGGCTGCAGATGACGAACATCCTCAAGGACGTGAGGGACGACGCCGCGCGCGGCGTCTGCTGGCTCCCGGCAGGCACCGGACCGGATGATGCCGGCGGGCAGAATGCCGCTGACGTACCGCTTTCCGGGGAGGAGCGCTCGAGGCTTGTGGAGGAGAATGTCAGGATCGCGGCCGGGCACCTCCTCAACGCGGTCAGGTTTATCCTCAAGGTGCCTGCTGCCGAGAGGGGGATCAGGAAATTCTGCTCCTGGGCTGCCGCAATGGCATTCCTTACACTGAGGAACATCAGCGCCAACCCGTCCTTCAGCAGCGCCGCGCAGATCAAGATCAGCAGGAAGGCGGTGAAGCGCACCGTGCTCCTGTGCAACCTTGCGGTTTTCTCCAACTGGACGCTCAGGCTGCTGTTCAGGTATTTCAGGGGAAGCCTGGGCGCTGATATCCAGGACGAGTTCCTGCTGAAGAAACAGGTTTCCAGCTGGAAGGACTGAGCGGGGGAGAGAGAGTGGCAGAGAAGAAGGCAGGCGGCGGGCAGTCAGCTGACTCGGACATCCTCATCCAGGTGAGGCGTGAGATCGCGTCCCATCTCTTCAGGACTGCGTGGCTCGAGATTGCCGCTTTCTCCATTCTCGGAATCGGCCTCTGCTTTGCCCTCGGCCCCTATGCGAGCAGGCTCCGGGAGAGCGTCTGGATTTTCCTCCTCCTCATCGTGTCAGCCGCCCGCAGCGCCCATGTCTATTTCACTGACTCTGACACATTCTGTTCCGGAAAGGGAAGCTCCGGCATCGCCGAGCTGCAGTATTTCTGCGGAGTGCTGGCCTCGTCTGCCGTGTGGTCGGTCGGCATTCTCTGGTTCTCGGCGGAGCTGCCGCTCACCGAGCTCGTTTATCTTCTTTTCTTTACAGCCGTTGAGATGACGGTGTCGGGGGCATGCCTCATGCTCTCGAGAAAGTGCTTCGCCGCGGCGGTCGCTCTTCCTGCGGCGGCTGTCATATACGCGGTCTGCTCCTATGAGTGGCCATGCCGGAAGGAGCTCCTTCTTTTCATCATCATCGCGTCGGTGCTCTCGGCTGTCGGGATCAGGCGGGCGGTAGGCGGCACGGTCGTCTCGGATCTTTACCGGAGGTTCGTGAACGCAGGCGAGGCCAGAAGGCTCTATGAGGAAGGCCTCAACCTGAGGCGCGACGATCTGACGGATCAGCTCACCGGCGTCGGGAGCAGCAAGTGCTACGCCGAGAAGCTAGCTGACTTCTGGAGGATCTGCAGCAGGACGTCATCGCCTCTCTCGCTTCTCCTGATAGATATTGATTATTTTGCGAAATACAATAATATCTACGGTAGCAGGACCGGTGACGCGTGTCTCAGGAAGACAGCGGAAATCATCAGGAAAGCTGCCTGCCGGAGAAAGGATGACACCTTCTCGAGGCTCGAGGGCGAGACCTTTGCGCTGCTCCTTCCGTTTACCGACCTCGCAGGGGCCAAGCATGTCGCAGGGCTTCTGCGCTCGGCGCTCAACGAGGCGGCCATCGAGCACATCTCGAGCGGGGTATCTGACCGGCTTACTGTCTCTGTGGGCATTGCCACAGTGGAGCCGCTCAATTCCATGAACAGCGATGTGCTCCGCGAGGCGGCTGCCAGGGCTCTGAAGAAGGCCAAGGACGGCGGGCGCAACCAGGTTGCGGTGTCGTCGGCCAGATGAAGTTAAGGAAAACTATGAAGAAGAAAATTATCTGCAGCGCCGCTGCTGCTGCAATGTGCCTGTTTTCATTCGGCTATATCGCAGAGTGCGCTGCTGAAGATGCCGCAGCACCGGCTGCCCAGGCAGCTGAGGAGCAGTTCAAGGACGGCGAGGACTATTTCACCATAAACGCCGAGAAGACCGCTCAGCCCGAGATAAAGGAGTTCTTCTCCCCCTACTGCTCGCACTGCATGGCCTTCGAGGACATCACGGCAAGGCTCAGGAAGGACGAGCCAAAGGCCGCGTTCGTCAGATCTCCTGTTGCCTTCATGGGCGGCGACATGGCTGCCGAGATGCAGAAGGCGGTTGCCGTCGCTCAGCAGCTTGATGTCACTGACAAGTTTGTCAGCCTGGCTTTCGATCAGATCCAGAAGCAGCGCCAGGAGCCCAAGAGCCACAACGATGTGGTGAAGATGTTCGAGTATATCGGGGTGAAGGCGGAGGATTTCGAGAAGGCCTACGGCGGATTCTCCACTCCGGGAATGGTCTCAAACTACAACACCGACTTTGACAGAACCGGCGCTGACGGCGTTCCCTGCTTCGTTATTAACGGCAAGTACCGCATCAACAACGCGAAGCTCAAGAGCTATGAGGATCTGAAGAAGATCGCAGATTATCTTCTCGCAAAATAAGGCGCTGTCATGCTTAAGCCCGGCGGCCAGGCGAAATTATGGCCGCCTTAAGCCGGCAGCGCTGGCGCAGTGCGGCAAGAGCCGGTCAGTTCCTCTGTTTGGACACCTGGAAAGAACATGAAAGTCATAATTCATACAACTGTCCTTGACAAGACCCTCTATGTGCTCGGCATCCTGGCGATGATCTGGGGAATCTACGATATCTATCAGGATTATCCCGAGGACCGCCTGATGCCCCTTGCCTGGCAGTGGAAATACTATCCCCTGGCCCTCCTTCTCGGCGGCGTTCTGCTCCTTATCCCCTATCAGTTCAAGGCCATGAGGGAAATCATGAAGTTCCGGCCGTACGACCATGAGGACGAGGACATCAGGAAGTAGCCTGTCTGCGCAGGCTGGCGGGGCTGCAGCTCTTTTGTTTTCAGATTGATTATTGATTCACAGACTGATTTCTTAAAATCAGAAAGAAAATAAGCCCGATCCAGCTCACAGAATTCCGGTTTTTGTGTGATTGTCCACTGCGGCGTGACGGTATAATCGTAACGTCCATTCTGTTTTCTAAGGCTAACCGGGTACTGTCAATGCATAAATTTCTTCTGAATTCCTTTATTGCGCTTATTTCCTCTGCTGCCGTTGTCGGATGCGGCGGAGGCGGCGGTGGCGGAGGCGGCGGTGACAATCCTACCCCGACTCCTGAAAACAACACTGTGTCGCTCAGCTCAGGCAACACCTTTGCGGATACCGCGACGGACAGTGCGGTGAACACTCTCCCCTGCTTCAAGGGCAGCAGCAGCGCCTATTCTGACTCTGAGCTCAGGGCAAAGTGCGGCCTCACGACCTATCAGATCATGGTCGAGGCGTACCGCAACGGCGGCGACGCGACGGGATACGGCTACGGCTGGGGCCCGAGCCGCCACAATGGAACAATCGGCGGAATAACAGAGAGCCTTGACTACATCAAGGATCTCGGCGTCAACTCCATCTGGATTACCCCGATCTTCTACACATCTGACTCAGGCGATGAGGCCGGAAAGAAGACGAATGCCTCAGGCTATTTTGCCTCCCAGCAGATCAACACCAGCAGGCTCGACATCGATCCGAAGTTCGGCGGCGGCATGAGAGGCACCGAGAACGCCAGCCTGAAGAAGCTTATCGATACTGCCCACAGCGACGGAATGTATGTCTTACTTGACGGTGTCCTTGGCCACGCGAAGTCTGATTTCGCGTCAAACGGCGTGACTGCTCCCGTGAAGAGCACCTCCTGCCGCAATAAGAAGGGCGACAAAGAAACAGCGAGCGGATATACCTGCTTTGACTGGAGCGCCGCAAACACCCAGGCCTATTTCGGCGCCCTTCTCCAGACAGCAATTAAGGATTACGGCATCGACGGATGGAGGCTTGACCAGGCCTATCAGGTCGGGCCTGACGGGCTCCTCCTCATGAAGGAGGCCGTAAAGCAGCAGGCTGGCACTTTTATCGGAAATCCTGACGGCACCCTTGGCTTCACAGTAGGTGAGGTCTGGGGCAGCGAGGATCAGATTGAGAGCAACGTATTCGCAAACAATGCCCTTGACTCTGCGTTCAATTTCCCTCTCCGCTACGCGATTGTCCAGACCATAGCAAGCCAGGAGAACCTCAAGGAGAGCTGGGCCACTGGCATGCCCGCGAGCAGGATCCAGACTTATGGCTACTGGTCAATGAGCAAGTACAAAGGCTCAGACGCGATGCCTGATGCCTTTACCGACAACCACGACCTCGTGAGGTTCGGCGATCTTTTACAGCGTGCCGGGTATACCTCAGACGGCTCCAACGAGGATGTTACGGCGAACAGTGAGTATGTGAACAGGCACAAGCTTGCCTTCGCGCTCCTTGCTGACTACTCCGGCCCGATAACCATCTTCTACAACCAGGAGGTGGGAGATCAGGTTCCCGGGTATGTTACCGAGCCCTCCGACTGCGGATCCGGAACCAAATGGTGCGATGATCATGTTTCACGCACCGACGGCATCTATGATGAGTCGTCACTGACCTCGGGGCAGAAGGAGATCAGGGACTACGCAGCGTCCGTACTAAAGCTCAGGGCCGAGACTCCCGCGATGTACATGGGTCAGCGCTGGTACGTGATCGAGGATGATTCCATCTACGGAGAGCTCAAGTATAACAAGGCCGAGGACAGCAAGGTTCTCCTCATCGCCAATCTCAGCACCAAGGAGAAGGAGATTGAGGTGGATCAGTTATTCTCCGCCAAGGTCTGCTCACTCACCGGCGGAAGCTCATGCGACAGCGCTGACTACCAGTTCACCGGCATGCTCGACGGCGACAGCTCCAAGGTGCTCTCTAGCAGCTCGAAGCTCACCCTTGAGCCGCTTACCTCAGTGTTCCTCAGGATTGAGTAGCTGCTGAAGAAATCAAGTTCTTAATTCTGAATGATACGGGGCTCCCAGGGCTCCGTATTTTTTTTGCCTGTGCGGCACCGGATGCAGCCTGGCAGCATCATCACGCTGCGGAAACCGGATGAGCCCGGGCTTCGGTCAGGCATCCTCTTGGCAGCCTCCGGCTCCCTCACTCAAAGGCTGTGGCCGGCAGTCAGGCTGCATTACTTTTTTTAAACCCGGCGCCTCACGGCAGCGTTCAGGCTGCTCCCTTCCTCACCGGGCCTTGATGCGGCCGTGCTTCTGTTCCTTCTGTCTCAGAGAGATATCCGGGCTCCGGAAGGCTTGCCTGCCTCAGCTTAAACTTAAGGACGGTCAGTAAATTCCTAAGCCTTGATTCGCTGCCTTATTTGACTGCTGTCCGTTTTTTAAATAAGGCATGTATGACACAGAATGCCTTTTCTCTGACGCTGTGGTATATTTCAGCAAGGCAGTACGGAATCCCTGGCATGGTCCGGAGACTCCTGCGTTTTTTTTCGGGCCGGAAGCTGATAAAAAATGCCATGCATAAGGCGGCGGCTTCTGCCTAATATGAATAATGTGAAAAATGTTACTTTTAATGCACTTGAGATAGGTTAAACTTTCTGTCATTAGTGGTAAGGTGCTTGACAAAAATGGCTAAACAGAAAAAACCGGAAGGCAAGATAGTAACTACTGAAGAGATTCTGCTGAAGCTCTGCCATTCCGTAACAGGCGTCCTCAGTGAGGCTGCTCATATTCCTGTGTACTACTCACCGATGGCGCAGAAGATTAGCAAAACGTGCCTGCGTCCTGATATCGGCTGCTTTGTTCTTTTTGACGGGGCATTTTCCGGACTGGTCGTCATAAATCTCACCTCAGAGGCTGCGATGGAGATTTATCACAACTACCTCTCCAGCATGAACATTCCTGACGACGAGCAGGCCCAGGTCTACACCTCTGACGAGGTCGGAAATGTCATGGGCGAGCTGATGAACCAGATCCTCGGAGACTTTACCAAGAAGGTCAGCCAGGAGCTCAAGTCCTCGATTACCCAGAGCCAGCCTAAGATGCTGACCCTCAACAGGCAGGTGAGGATTTCTGTCGACACCAACCTCGATCACCCGCAGGCAAGGCGTGTCTCCTTCTATACCGGAAACAACAACATCTTTTACATGGAGCTTGCCATGGACCATACCGAGTTCATCAAGCTCCAGGACTTCGATGCCGGTGAGGAAGTCAACCCTGATGATCTTATCGAGAGCTATTCGAACGGCGGCAGCGCTGACGGCGCTCCTGCAGACCAGGGCTCCGGTGCGGCTCCTGCCGCAGAGTCAGACTCCGGGGCATCAACCCAGAGCGACGCAGACGACCTGCTTGCCTCCCTCGGACTCTGATTTTGATTCCTGCAGGCAGCCTCCTCACGTGAGGAGGCTGCCTTTTCATTTCCTGCCTTTCGTGATTACCCACCGTTAGACTGTTTCTCATGCTCAGTCATGCCTGTTTTAATGAAGTTGTCTGACCTAATTTGTCCTTTTGTAATGTCAAAATTCAAATTTTTTTGATGTGAGTCGCAAATTAATAAGTGACAAGAGGTGCGCGATATCACATAATTCGGACGTGCGATGCCTCGGGCTCGCTTATTTGGAAGCGTAAAAAAATGAAAAACTTTAAGGTTTTTGCACTGGTACTTACAGGGATCCTCGGATCTTTAGCTGTTAGCGCATCAGCGGCTGAAGAGGAAAAAGTTCTTCACATTTACAACTGGAGCGACTATATAGCTCCGGATACCATCGGTAATTTCGAGAAGGAAACCGGCATCAAGGTCACCTACGACCTCTATGACAGCAATGAGGTCCTGGAGGCCAAGATGCTCGCCGGAAATACCGGGTATGATCTTGTCGCACCGGGGTCGGATTTCATGGCGAGGCAGATTAAGGCAGGCGTATACAGAAAGCTGAACAAGGACAATATCCCGAACTGGAAGAATATTTCCCCGGTTCAGCTCAAGCTTCTTGACGCGGTTGATCCGGGCAATCAGTATTCCATCCCCTATGAGATCGGCACCACCGGAATAGGCTACAACGTCGACAAGTTCGAGGAGCTGTTCGGCAAGGGCGCGAAGCCTGACTCATGGGACTACTTCTTCAAGCCCGAGAACATGAAGAAGCTCAGCACCTGCGGCGTCGCAGTGCTGAACGCCCCGACCGAGATCATCGCCACCGCTCTCCACTATCTGGGCTACAGCGCGCAGAGCGAGAACATCGACGAGTACAAGGCCGCAAGGAAGCTCCTCCTCGGCGTGCGTCCGTACATCAATTATTTCCACTCATCGCAGTTCATCAATGACCTCGCGAACGGCGACATCTGCATGGCAGTCGGCTGGAGCGGAGACATCCTCCAGGGGGCTGAAAGGGCAAAGGAGGCCAACAACGGCGTCCATGTTGACTATGTAGTCCCGAAGGAAGGCGCGCTCATTTTCTATGACATGATGACCATTCCGGCAGATGCTGATCATCCAGAGAATGCCGAGAAGTTCATGAACTACCTTCTGAGGCCCGAGGTCATGGCAGGCATCAGCTCCTATGTCCACTACTTCAACGCTGTTCCCGCGTCAAAGCCCCTTGTGGACAAGGAGACCAGGGAAAACCCCAATATCTTCCTGCCTGACGAGCTACTCTCCAAGATGTTCATGGTAAAGCCCATGCCTCCGAAGATCACCAAGGAAATCAACAAGATCTGGACCAAGATCAAGTCCACGAGAGCAAAGCCTGAATAATCTGTCAGGTGCATGACTATGCAGAGCCAGGAACTGATGCGATTCCTGGCTTTTTTCGTTATATATATGAAACGGGCGGGCAATTTTGCCTTCCGATGTAAATTTTCCCGGAATTTTCCGTGAAGCTTCTGCGGAAATATTTACATTCACAGGCGTTTTTTTTCTTGCAGTGAAAAGATAATGAGTTATTATCACCGCAAAATGAGCGGCGGTGTAGTTTACTGCTTCCGTTCCGGTCTGGTTTTTTAACTTGCAGCGCAGCAGGGGAGCTGTCTGCGCGCACTGTGTCCTGGAGGATCTTTAAGAAATGCTGGAGCATAAGGACGGTCAGCAGAAGAAGGAGGTCAAGCCCCCGCTTCTTGTTATCAAGAATCTGTCAAAAAGCTATATTCCCGGCGTGCTTGCAGTGGATGATGTCAACCTGACAGTAAACAAGGGGGAGATATTCGCCCTCCTCGGATCATCCGGCTGCGGGAAGTCAACGCTTCTCAGGATGCTTGCCGGATTCGAGAAGCCGACAAGCGGCAAGATCATCCTTGACGGCCAGGATCTCTCCAACGTTCCTCCGTACAAGAGGCCTGTGAACATGATGTTCCAGTCCTACGCGCTTTTCCCTCACATGACCGTGTGGAACAATATCGCCTTCGGACTCAAGCAGAAGCATATGCCGAAGGACGAGATCAAGGAGAACGTCGAGCAGATGCTCGCCCTTGTCCACATGGAGGAATTCGCTGACAGAAAGCCCCACCAGCTTTCCGGCGGACAGCGCCAGCGCGTGGCCCTCGCAAGATCCCTTGCAACCCATCCGAAGCTTCTGCTCCTTGACGAGCCTATGGGCGCCCTCGACAAGAAGCTCAGAACCAAAATGCAGCTCGAGCTCGTCGACATCATCGAGAAGGTCGGCGTCACCTGCATTATGGTCACCCATGATCAGCAGGAGGCCATGACCATGGCCGAGCGTGTCGCGATCATGGACTGCGGCGAATTCCTGCAGGTTGGCGATCCTGAGGAGATCTACGAGAACCCCAACTGCCGCTTCACCGCCGAGTTCATCGGCTCGGTCAACATTTTTGACGGCGTCCTGGGCGAGAACGGCAGCGACTTCATGTATGTCGAGTGCCCGGCGCTCCAGAACAAGATCTATATTGACGCGGGCGCCGCAATCGCCGACGGCATGAAGCTTTCAGTTGCGATACGCCCCGAGAAGATTACGCTTTCGAAGGAAAAGCCCCAGCAGGAGTGCAACTTTGAGGAGGGCATCGTTGACAATATCGCCTATATGGGAGATGTCTCGATTTACCTCATCAAGCTCCAGAGCGGCCAGATTGTCCGCACCACTCTGCCCAATGTCGACAGATTCCGCAAGAACCAGCCGACCTGGGACGACAAGGTATTCATCAGCTGGGAACCTGATTCCTGCATTGTCCTTACCATTTAAGGAAAAGTGCCCATGAAACTTAAGACTAGCCGCCTGAGAAGACTTCATTTTCGGGGGAGCAGCTGTGTCATTGGCGCTCCGTATCTGTGGACAATCCTGTTTTTCTTCATCCCGTTCCTGATCATCTTCAAGATCAGCTTCGCGGATGTCTCGGACACGTCGCAGCCTCCATATTCCGATCTCACCTCATATGAGGACAATCACGTCAACATAGCCCTGAACGTCGGAAACTACCTCGATCTGTTCAGATGCGAGGACGAGGAGGACTGCAACGTCTGGAAGATTGACTACGATTTCCTGAACTTTGAGTCTGTCGGGCTCAATATTAGGGACAGCCTGAAGGGGTTCTTTGACGCGATCAGCACGGAGTTCCACGTCACGATCTACATCGAGGCCTTCTGGAACTCGGTGAAGATAGCGGCGGTCTCGACGCTGATCTGCCTCCTCATCGGCTACCCGATGGCGTGGTCGATAGCCCACTCCTCACAGGCGATGCGAAGCGTGCTGCTGATGCTGGTCATCCTGCCGAGCTGGACCTCGTTCCTCATCAGGGTCTACGCCTGGATAGGACTCCTCAAGCCCAACGGAACCATCAACAACGTGCTGATGTGGTTCGGCATCATACACGAGCCGCTCAACATGATGCACACCAGCTTTGCGGTCTACATCGGCGTCGTCTACGCGTACCTCCCCTTCATGATCATGCCGCTCTATACGGCGATTTCGAGGGTTGACAACTCGCTCATCGAGGCGGCCGAGGATCTCGGGGCAAAGCCGTTCACCATCCTCACGAAGATCCTGCTTCCCCTGACCTCAGGCGGCATGATTGCCGGCTCCATGCTGGTGTTCATTCCCGCAGTCGGAGAGTACATTATCCCGGAGCTCCTCGGAGGACCGTACAATATCCTCATCGGACAGCAGCTCTGGATAGACTTCTCCAACAACCATGACTGGCCGAAGGCGGCTGCAATAGCTGTTGCAATGCTGCTCTTCCTGCTTGTTCCCATAATCTGGTACTTTAAGCAGCAGAAAAACGAGGGAGTTTCAAAATGAGCGGTCCCGCACCTGAAGTAAAGTCAGTCTGGAGACTTATAGTCCTGGCACTGGGCTTCTTTTTCCTGTACATGCCGATCATCGTGCTGATCGTATATTCGTTCAACGACTCCCAGCTTGTGACGGTATGGTCAAAGTTCTCCCTGCGCTGGTACAAGGAGCTTTTTGTGGGTGTGCAGCAGCAGAGCGAGGCGATAAGGTCCGGCGTCCTGCTCTCGCTGACCATCGGCTTCTTCTCCGCGTCGTTCGCCGTTGTCCTCGGAACGATATCGGCGTTCGTCCTCACGAGGTTTGACTCGTTCAGGACGAAGACGCTGTTCTCCTTCCTGACCACGGCGCCGATGGTTCTGCCTGATGTCATCATCGGACTCGCCCTCATGCTGCTCTTTGTCGCCCTTGAGAACATGACCGGCGGGCTCTACGACTGGCTCAACGGCATGAAGGTTGAGGAGGGCACGCTCTGGAGCGGCATCCATTCCGCGCTCACCTACTGCGCGTCAAAGATTGCCGGATGGCCCGAGAAGGGCGCGTTCACCATCTGGCTCGCGATGGTCACCCTGACCTCAGCCTATGTCTCGGTCGTTGTCAGGACGAGGCTTCAGGAGATGGACAACAGCATCGAGGAGGCTGCCATGGATCTCGGCGCCACTCCGCTGAAGACGTTCTTCGTGATTACCATCCCGTCGCTGTTCCCCGCGATACTGTCGGGATGGCTCCTTGCCTTCACGATTTCCATGGATGATGTGGTCATCACCCAGTTCGTCTCGGGACCCGGCGCAAAGACTCTGCCTATCGTGGTGTTCTCGAGCGTCAGAAGAGGCGTAAGCCCGACCATCAACGCGCTTGCCTCGATAATCGTCCTCGTGGTCTCAGTCTGCACATTCATTGTCTGGTACACCATGCACCGTAAGGACAAGAAGCGCCAGCGCGAGTACGGCATGATGTCCGTAAGGCAGAAAGCCGAGAGGGAGAAGTCTGACACTCCCAAGGCGTGAGCCGGGCCTTAACGGTTGAATTCACCCGGTGCCGCCTTTGTGCGGCACTTTTTTTGCGGCGCTGCAACCAGGCGTCTGCTTCCGTATATATTTCCTGATTGCCTGTCTCTCTGACATACCTGACTGTTTCTTGCTGAAGCTGGATTTACCCGTTGCGAAATACGAATCTATGAATTATTATTCTTATATAAGGTAAGGCTAACATTACTATGTTTGATTTTCTTAAATCTCTGACTCCTGACTCAATATACGAGGCGCTCATCCTCCGCCAGGTGAAGGTAGCCCATGTCAACGAAGGCCGTATCCGCTTCGTCTATGACGGCCTTAAGAAGGATGACGGAATATACCGCAGCATCTGCGATGCGCTTGACGCTGAAGACGGCATTACTGACTGTAACGTCAACCGGGTGACCGGAAGCATCACCGTGTACTACGACAGGGACAAGGTCAGAAAGGGATCGCTTTTTGACAGGCTGATTGACAGCGCTTTCCGGATATACAGGAAGAATAAATAATGACGACAAACAGAGTACCGGGATTTTCCGAGGGATACAGGCTGGGGCAGGCATTCGCCGATATGATGTTCTCAAACCGCGGAATGGTGATTGCGCACCGCATCCCGGGGAGACGCCGCTACAGCTGTGAGGCCCTAAAGGGCAGGCCGGAGGTCTGCGCGCGCATTGAGGAGCTCCTTCTCGGTCTTGACGGCTTTGACAGCGTCAGGGTTTCTCCGGTAACCGGCTCAGTCACAGCCGAGTACTCGGTGCCGGAGGAGACCGCAGACCTGGTCTTTGACGCGCTGTCGCATGCCGTTGCCGGAAAGCACGCTCTTCAGGAGCAGACTGTGATTCCGACAGGAATCGTTACCGCAGGCGACAACATCTACGATATCTTCCGGGGACTCAAGAAGGGCATACTGACCTTCCTCGATCATACCGGTCCGGCTTTTTTCACCAGGATCGCCGGCTTCGCGCTTCTTGCCTACGGCATCAACAGGGTGGTGTTCCAGGGGGACAGGCCGTCAGGAACGCAGATCCTCTTCTGGGGACTCGCGCTCCTTCTGCGTCCAACCCATCTGGAGATAAAGGATTTTACCAAGCCGGCCGCCAGGCTCATGAAAAAGGCCCGGGCCGTTGGAGGTCGCTGAAATGCCTGAATGCAGGACTTATTCGGTATTGATTGGATCAGCTCCCGTGGGAAGGGCGGCGCTCCTCGCCGAGGCGAGGGCGAGAGCCATCCCCAATGTAAGAGGAGCACTTATATCAGGTGACATGGTTAAGGTCACCGTTGACGCGAAAGCTGCCGGCAGTATCGCCGCAATAGCGTCTGAAGTCAGAAGGATCTTCGCTCCGCGCAGTCTCCCTGCGGCAGTACGGCAGGGCGGAAAGGCCGTTCCGGCGCAGCGGGCATCCGCAGCCGTCAGGAGCGCTCCTTTGCAGAGTGCGTCATCCGAGGCTGATGAGTTCGAGAAGGAGTTCAGGGGTCACAAGCGCAGCGCGATAGTATCGCTCGTCTGCTTCGGCGCGTTCCTGGGGCTCAAGTACCTGGCACCGCAGCTTTATGCCTCAACAGGGCTAATCAGGAGCGCGGCCGTGCTCCTGATGTCAGCAGAGCTGTTCAGGAGCGGCATAGCAGGGGCGGTGAAGGAGAGAAGGCCGAACGCCGACACGCTCACTGTAACGGCTGTGACTGCGTCTGTTCTTGCCGGGAAGCCTGAGTCTAGCCTCACGCTTCTTGCCATATCGAATTTCTCCGAGATGCTTACCTCCCTTGCCGCCAGGCGTGCGAGGACCAATATCAGCCGCCTTGTCGGACTCAATGTCAGGGACGTCTGGATCCGGGAGAACAGCATTGAGAAAAAGGTCCCGCTCAAATCGGTAAGGCCCGGCATGACCGTCCTGGTGTTCACCGGCGAGAAGATCCCTGTCGACGGGACGGTTATAGAGGGAATGGCGGCAGTTGACCAGGCAGCGCTCACCGGCGAGTCGCGCCCCGCCGACAAGAAGGCCGGCGACAGGGCATTTGCCGGAAGCGTCGTCATGCTCGGCAATCTTGCGATAAGGGCTGACCGGGTCGGCGATGACACCTCTCTTTCAAGAATCATCCATATGGTCGAGGACACCAACAAGACCAGGGCACCGGTGCAGAACTATGCGGATCACATGGCGTCCATGCTTGTGCCGGTCTCGTTCATCGGCGCTCTCGTCGTATACCTTGCGACCCGCGACATATCGCGAGTCCTCATTTTACCAAAGGAATCGTAATCAGCTTTGTTGCCGGCATCGCTGCCGGAGTGATCGGCTCCCGCCTCTATGAGAGCCACAAGAGCCAGATCCAGTCAGGCCTCGGCTCCCTCAGGAACCGTTTCGCTGCAAACGGCCTCGTTGAGGACGGCGACAGCGCCGCTGAGGATGACAGCGTCACTCTTGAGGAGCTCGAGAAGCAGAAGGAGCACATCGAGGATCTTATTGCTGATCAGCAGGCGAAGGCAGGTGCATCCGGGTCTGCAGCCAGCTGAAAAAGGCCTGGCAGTCTGAGTAAACAGCATGAGGCAGAGGGCAGTGAAAACTGCTCCCTGCCTTTTGTTTTGCCTCTGGATTGGTCTGCCCTTGTGCGGCAGGAAAACAAAAAAGGGCACCTGAACGGTGCCCTCTGTCATTTCAAATCCTTAAGAGACTGTTACAGCATGTAATTCTCAGGAAGCGGCAGCAGTGCTACTCCTGACTTTACCGCTGCCTCGGCAACTGCGCGGGCAATCTTCTTGAGGAGTCTCGGATCCATCGGCTTCGGAATGATGTAGTGCGGTCCGAACTCGAGATGGCTCTCTCCGGATGCGGTGAGAACCTCGGGCGGGATATTGGGATCCTTGGCAACTTCCCTGATAGCCCCTACGGCAGCCTTGATCATGTCAATGTTGATGTCCTTTGCCCTTACATCGAGCGCTCCGCGGAACAGGTAAGGGAAGCAGAGGAGGTTGTTGATCTGGTTCGGATAGTCGGAGCGGCCGGTGGCCATGATGATATCCGGACGGCAGCGCTTTACGATCTCAGGATGGATCTCGGGCTCAGGGTTCGAGCAGGCGAAGATGATCGCCTTGGGAGCCATGCCCATGACTTCCTCTTCGGTGACTACGTTCGGTCCTGAGACGCCGACTAGGATGTCAGCGCCCTTAAGGGCCTCTGCGAGGGTGGTAGGGCCGGAGTCGTTGATGAACTCAGCCTTTCTTCCGGTCAGGTCGTACCTCTTGGAGGTGATTACGCCGTGGCGGTCGCAGACATACAGGTTCTTCTTCTGTGCTCCGCACTGGGTAAGCAGATCCATGCAGGCAATTCCGGCAGCGCCGGCGCCGACGCAGACAATCTTGCAGTCCTCAAGCTTCTTGCCCTGCAGCTCGCAGGCATTGAGCATGCCGGCAGTGGTGATGATTGCCGTGCCGTGCTGGTCATCATGGAATACCGGGATCTTGCAGATTTTCTTGAGCTTTGTCTCGATCTCAAAGCATTCAGGAGCCTTGATGTCTTCCAGGTTGATTCCGCCGAAGCTGTCCGCGATGTTTGCGACGGTGCGGACGAAGTCATCGATTCCCTCATGCTTTACTTCAATATCGATGGCGTCAATATTGGCAAAACGCTTGAACAGAAGGGCCTTTCCTTCCATTACCGGCTTTGCGGCCAGAGGGCCGAGGGCTCCGAGTCCGAGAATTGCGGTTCCGTCGGAGATGACTGCCACTGAATTGCCCTTTGAGGTGTAGCGGTATGCAGCGTCGACATCCTTGTAAATCTCACGGCAGGGCTGTGCAACTCCGGGGCTGTACGCGAGGGTGAGATCATAGGCGGTGTCTGCAGGCTTGGTCAGCTTGATGGCGATCTTTCCGGGGAACGGCTTCTCGTGGTATTCAAGCGATTTCTGATAGATATCTTCCTGAGCCATTGTTTTGCTCCTTGTTATATTAAGTACAGAGAGTTTCAAGAATGCTGAAACACCAGACTGCGGCGGGGCGCACCCCGTCCTGGTCTGCAGCTGACTGTACTCCCATTGGTTAATATAGGATTATCGCCCGATATTTTCTAGGATCTCCCTCTCTTTTTCTATTTGATTTGATAACAGAGAGGTAAAAATTCTGCAAAGGAAGACACTGATGCGCCGGACAGTCATCCGGCTCGGGAATAGGCTTTTCGTACAATGAGACTGGGCGGACCGGCAGCCCTGATGCATGGTTCCGGCGCGGAACGGGCATAAAAAAACGCCGTCCTTGCGGGCGGCGTCTGCTGACACAATACCTTCCGGTATTACTTGTCTGCCTTCTTGGCACCGGTCTTCTTTGCGAAGACACCGAAACGCTTGTTGAAGCGCTCTACGCGTCCGCCGGTATCAACAATCTTCTGCTTGCCGGTGTAGAACGGATGGCACTTTGAACATACATCGATCTGGAAGTCATGGCATGCAGTGCTGCGTACTTCGAACTCGTTTCCGCAGGAGCACTTGACCTTGACCAGTTCGTACTTGGGATGAATTCCTTCTTTCATTTTCCTCTCCGGTGCGTCGCCGTCAGGTCACCTGCCTGATACCACGCATACTCACAAAAAAACAAATTCAATATTATATGTGTGATACAGGTTTAAATCAAGCATGATGTTTCAATTACATCGCCCTGAGAGCTGTATTTTTCATGCCCGGTTCCTGAAAATCCGTCACCGGGAGGTGAATTTTGCGATAATAACCGGCCGGCAGTCAGTCTGCACTGCTTTTTTACCGGAACCCGGACTGCCGCTGAGGGGTTCTGCCAAGCATCATCACGGAGAAAGTTGCCATGCCTAAAGTTCTCATCACCGGCGCAGGCGGACAGGTCGGATACAAGCTCTCGGCTCTCGCCGCCGGATACGGCTTCAGCCTTTTTGCCGCCGGACATGCGGATCTTGACATTACGGACAGGAGCCAGGTAAACGCTGCAATCGCACGAGAGCTTCCTGACGTGATAATCAACGCGGCGGCATACACTGCTGTTGACAAGGCCGAGAGCGACCGGGATGCTGCCTATGAGCTCAACTGCCGCAGCGCGGGGTATCTCGCAGAGGCGGCGCAGAAGGCACGCATCCCCTTCCTTCATATATCGACTGACTACGTCTACCCGGGAAAGGGGACGGCTCCGGAGGCAGAGGATGATGCCACTGCTCCAGCGAATGTCTACGGGCAGACCAAGCTCGACGGCGAGAAGGCCGCGCTTGACGCCTGCGAGAGGACTCTTGTGATGCGCACGGCATGGGTGTTCTGCGAGCACGGGAACAACTTCATAAAGACCATGCTGCGCCTCGGCAGGACCCACGCCGAGCTCAGGGTGGTGGATGATCAGACCGGCGGTCCGACCTACGCCGGCGACATCGCGAAGTCGCTCCTCAGAATGGCCTCCGCCGTCCTCGGAAGCTCTGACTTTGCCGGGTATGGCATCTACAATTACTGCGGGAGCCCGTTCGTCACCTGGCGCGAGTTTGCCGAGGCGATTTTCAGCGGGGCGCTCTCACAGGGAATAATCAAGCAGGCCGTAAAGGTAACTCCGATCCCGTCCTCAGCGTATCCGACTCCGGCAGTGCGGCCCCTGAACTCAAGGCTGTCCATGGAGAAAATCCATAGGGTCTTCGGGATAAGCCCCTCGGACTGGAAGGCGGCCATCGCGGATCTTCGCGGCTATGCTCCCGCCTGAGGACGAAAAATTTTTTAAGCGCATGATTCTGTAAGAGAAAAAGTTAATTTCTGTGAGGCGTGTCTAATTCGCTTGCAAACAGCGGGAGAGATCACTATAATATGCGCACCCGTTTTTCGCGGGAAGGGGAGCCTGCTGTTAAAGGCAGGCGACTGAACCCTTTTTCTAAGGAAATACTATTTAAATGGCTAAGAAAGTTTCAGCTTATATCAAGCTGCAGGTAAAGGCAGGTTCTGCCAATCCTGCTCCTCCGGTCGGACCGGCTCTCGGTCAGCATGGCGTTAACATTATGGAGTTCTGCAAGGCATTCAATGCCCAGACTGCACAGTTTGAGAAGGGAGCTCCGGTTCCTGTAATCATTACTGTCTATGCAGATCGTTCCTTCACCTTCATTCTGAAGACCCCTCCTGCAACCTTCCTTCTGAAGAAGGCTGCCGGAATCACCAGCGGTTCTTCAAATGCGCTTAAGACCAAGGTTGGTTCAGTAACTCACGCACAGCTGCTTGAGATTGCCAAGACCAAGGAACCTGATCTTACCGGAGCTGATGCAGAAGCTATGGCCCGTACCATCGCAGGCTCAGCACGTTCCATGGGCCTCGAGGTAAAGGACTAAAGAATGGCTAAAATTTCTAAGCGCATGCGCGCTCTTTATGAGAAGGTTGACACTTCCAAGCTTTACACCGCCGATGAGGCCGTAAATCTTGTCAAGGACATCGCTACCGCCAAGTTCGTAGAAAGCGTTGATGTCTCAATCAACCTCGGAATCGACCCGAAGAAGTCTGACCAGAATATCCGCGGAGCAATTGTTCTTCCCCACGGAAGCGGCCGCCAGGTACGCGTCTGCGTATTCACCCAGGGTGAGAACGCAGAGGCTGCCAAGGCAGCAGGTGCAGAGTTCGTAGGAATGCAGGAGCTTGCAGCACAGATCAAGGGCGGCATGATGGACTTCGACGTCGTCATCGCATCCCCTGATGCAATGCGTGTTGTCGGACAGCTCGGTCAGATCCTCGGACCCAGAGGCCTCATGCCTAACCCGAAGGTCGGCACTGTGACCCGTGATGTTGCCCAGGCAGTCAAGAACGCCAAGGCAGGTCAGGTTGCATACCGCAATGATAAGTCCGCCATTGTCCATACCACCATCGGCCTTGCCAACTTCTCGGCAGCTGATCTGAAGGACAACCTGGCAGCTCTTATTTCGGCTATCCGCAAGGCTAAGCCCGCTACCTCCAAGGGTGTGTTCCTTAAAAAGATCAACCTCAGCACCACCATGGGCGTCGGCGTCAATGTTGACCCGGCTTCCATTGCTGATAAGTAATTGATTTTGCGGGGCGGCTTGCCGTCCCGTTTGGTTGGGGTTTCGGCCCTAGTCAAAGACCGCAGGCGGGAAACCTTAATGTTACCTGCGTAGACGGTTCCGAACTTCAGCAGGAAGTTTTCTTCTTCTGGATGATGGATACCGGAATTCCTCCCCTCCGGGGGAGGGTTGTTAGCCGGCGCAAGCCGGATTTTCCAGGAGTTTAAGCCAATGGCATTAAATTTAACTGACAAACAGAAGATCGTTGCGGAAGTCAGTGAACAGGCCAAAGGCGCTCTGTCGGCAGTTGTTGCAGATTCCTGCGGAATCACAGCAACCAAGATGGATGCACTGCGTAAGTCCAGCCGTGAGGCTGGCGTTTATGTGCGCATCGTACGCAACACTCTCCTCAAGAGAGCCGTTGAGGGTACCGAGTTCGCGTGCATGGACGACGTATTTGCAGGTCCTACCCTTATTGCCTTCTCTATGAAGCATCCTGGCGCCGCAGCCAGAATCTTCAAGGAATTTGCCAAGAAGGAAGAGAAGTTTAAGGTTAAGGGCTGCGCCTATGAGGGTGAGTTTATTCCCGCAGATCAGCTTGATGTTCTCGCATCGCTTCCTACTTTCGAGGAAGGCGTTGCCCAGATCATGGCTGTCCTCAAGGAAGCAGCTGCAGGAAGACTGGTTCGCACCATCGCTGCAGTCGCAGAGAAGAAAGAGACCGAGGCTCCGGCAGAAGCAGCTGCTCCCGCCGCAGAGGCAGCTCCGGCTGTTTAACCGCTTTCTTTCACCCGAATTTATTGTTTTCAACTGACAAGTTTTATTTCGACAGGATTTGACTGTTATGACTAAAGAAGAAATTATTGACGCTATTGCCAACATGTCTGTTAAGGACATCGTAGAGCTCGTTAAGGCAATGGAGGAGAAGTTTGGTGTTTCCGCTGCTGCTGCCGCTGCTGCTCCTGCAGCTGCTGCAGGCCCTGCAGAGGAGAAGACCGAGTTCACCGTTGTCCTCAAGAGCTTCGGTGCAAAGAAGATCGACGTCATCAAGGCTGTACGCGCTGCTACCGGTCTCGGCCTCAAGGAGGCAAAGACCCTCGTTGAGTCTGCTCCCTGCAACATCAAGGAGAACATTGCCAAGGCTGATGCCGAGGCTCTCCAGAAGGCTCTCGTTGATGCCGGCGCAGAAGTTGAGCTCAAGTAATTTCACCGGCGGTTTTTAACCGCCTGTATCCAGCAGGCTGGCGGCCCTTGGCGGCTGCTGGCCTTTTTGTGTTAAATGCAGCGGAATGACCGGCCGGTCATTCCAGTGTGTTTCGGAGCTGTCCGGAGGATGTTGCGAAGGACAGCGGGCAGGCAGTTTTCAGCGCGGTGCGGATCCGTCTCTGTCTGCGGCCTGTGAGACATCAGTTCTTTATCTGTTAGCCGAGGGACCATGGTTTACTCTTTTACTGAAAAAAAACGAATTCGTAAGGACTTCGGAAAGCATGCTCAGGTTATGGAAATCCCCTACCTGCTTTCCATCCAGGTTGACTCATACAAACAGTTCCTGGAGTCAGATCCCAATGGTGAATACGGTCTGGAGGCAGCCTTCAGAAGCCTGTTCCCTGTCAAGTCAGAGAAGGGCAGCGCCCAGCTCCAGTATGTAAGCTATCAGATGGACGAGCCGAAGTTCACCGTCCGTGAGTGCCAGATCCGCGAGAAGACCTATGCGGCATCTCTTCATGCGAAGATGCGTCTTGCCATCTACGACAAGGATGACTCCTCCAAGCCCAAGGAAATCAAGGAGGAGGATGTCTATCTCGGTGACATCCCCCTGATGTCCGAGAACGGCACCTTCATTTTCAACGGCACCGAGCGTGTAATCGTCTCCCAGCTCCACAGAAGCCCCGGCGTGTTCTTTGACCAGGACAAGGCCAAGACCCACTCAACCGGAAAGAAGCTCTATACCGCGCGCATCATCCCCTACCGCGGCTCATGGCTCGACTTCGAGTTTGACGTCAAGGATTTGCTTTATGTACGCATCGACAGGCGCCGCAAGCTTTTCGCCACGGTTCTCCTCCATGCTCTCGGCTACAGCAACGAGGAGATCCTGAAGCTGTTCTTCGAGCCCCAGAAGGTCAGGTTCACAGATGATCCCGACACTGCCCAGCTCGAGGTCAGCGTAGATCACCTCCGCAACCTGAAGCTTGACTTCGACGTCACCGTCGACGGGGAGACCATCGTCGAGAAGAACCATCCGCTGACTCCCCGCTACGCGAAGAAGATCATGAAGGCTCTCGACAAGGCAGGGAAGGGTGACTTCATCGACATCCCCCTGACAGCAGGAGACTCCGAGGCAGAGAAGGATGACAAGAATCCTGATGCAGGCAACCGCCTTCAGAACAAGCGTCTCTATGCAGATGTACGTGACCCCAAGACCGGCGAGCTGATCGAGGGATGCTCCGCAAATACCAAGCTCACCAGGAACGTAATCAATATTCTCCGCGAGCACGGCATCTCCGAGGTCGACATTCTCTTCACCAACAGCATCGACTGCGGCGCATACCTTGCTGACACCCTCGAGGAGGACAAGGCCCTCGACAGGCAGAGCGCGCTTCAGGAAATCTACACCATGATGCGCCCTGGCGAGAGAACCAACGACGATATCCAGTATTACCAGAAGTTCTTCGAGTCCCTGTTCATGGATCCGGACCGCTATGACCTCTCGGCAGTAGGCCGCATGAAGTTCAACAGCCGTCTCGATCCGGGCCAGGATCTCGGCACCTCGGGCGTCCTGACCAAAGAGGATCTCGTCGGCGTGCTGCGCCAGTTCATCAAGATCAGAAACGGCCGCGACACCACCGATGATATCGACCACCTCGGCAACAGGCGCATCCGCTCTGTAGGCGAGATGGCGGAGAACTGCTTCAGGACCGGACTCTCGCGCGTCGTAAAGGCTGTCCGCGATCGCCTCGCCCTCGGCGACTATGATCAGCTCCAGCCCAAGGACCTCGTGAACCCGAAGCCGATTTCGGCTGCCGTCAAGGAGTTCTTCGGCTCCAGCCAGCTCTCCCAGTTCATGGATCAGAACAACCCGCTTTCCGAGGTTACCCACAAGCGCCGCATCTCCGCACTCGGCCCCGGCGGACTTACCCGTGAGCGCGCCGGATTCGAGGTCCGCGATGTGCATCCGACCCATTACGGAAGACTCTGCCCGATTGAGACCCCTGAAGGACCGAACATCGGACTTATCAACTCCCTTGCAACCTATGCGCGCTGCAACGACTACGGCTTCCTCGAGACCCCGTACCGCGTAGTGAAGGACGGTGTGGTAACCGACAGCATCAAGTACCTTTCCGCGATTGACGAGAGCAATCCGGAGAACTACATCGCCCAGGCAACCACCGAGATTGACGCCGACGGACACATCGTCGGCAACAACATTGCCTGCCGCAACGTGGGAGAGGCTATTTACGCTCCTGCCGAGAAGATCAACTTCATGGATGTGAGCGCCCAGCAGACCGTATCGGTCGCAGCTGCCCTCATTCCGTTCCTTGAGCACGATGACGGACACCGCGCCCTCATGGGAGCGAACATGCAGAGGCAGGCCGTTCCTACCGTCAGGGCAGACAAGCCGCTCGTCGGAACCGGCATGGAGCGCGCGGTCGCAGTTGACTCCGGCGTCTGCGTCCTCGCGAGAAGAGGCGGATACGTCTACTATGTCGATGCTGCCAGAATCGTAATCAAGGTCAACAAGGAAGAGCTTGCTGACGAGAACGAGCCGGGCATCGACATTTACAACCTCCGCAAGTACGCACGCTCCAACCAGAACACCTGCATCAACCAGCGTCCGTGCGTCGACCTCAACGAGAAGGTCCGCGCCGGCGACGTGCTCGCTGACGGATCCGCAACCGACATGGGCGAGCTTGCCCTCGGACAGAACCTCAGGGTTGCTTTCATGCCGTGGAACGGATACAACTACGAGGACTCGATTCTCGTTTCCGAGCAGGTTGTCCGCGATGACCGCCTGACCACCATCCATATTCAGGAGCATACCTGCATTGCCCGTGAGACCAAACTCGGCCACGAGGAAATTACCGCTGATATTCCGAATGTCAGCGAGTCCGCGCTCTCCAAGCTCGACAAGTCCGGTATCGTCTATATCGGAGCAGAGGTAAGGGGCGGCGACATCCTGGTCGGCAAGGTCTCCCCGAAGAACGAGACCATACTCTCGCCTGAGGAGAAGCTTCTCCGCGCAATCTTCGGCGAGAAGGTCTCAGACGTGAAGGATACCTCCTACCGTGTCCCGAACGGCACCAACGGAACTGTCGTTGATGTCCAGGTGTTCACCCGCGAGGGCCTTGAGAAGGACAAGAGGGCCCGCGAGATCGAGGAGGAGGAGCTTGCCGCTGTAAAGAAGGATCTTGAGGAGAAGTTCTCCATTCTCCAGGAAGTGTTCTTCGAACGCGCCAAGGATGTTCTCCTTTCCGCTGGCTATCCTGAGAACAAGCTTGCTGACATGGACCGCGGCGACTGGCTGAAGCAGAGCCTCAAGGACGAGAAGAAGCAGACCGAGCTTGAGAAGATCGCCGAGCAGTACAAGAAGACCCGCAAGGAGTACGACGCACAGTTCGAGCTTGAGAAGAAGAAGATCCAGGAGGGCAACGACATGCCTCCTGCATGCCTCAAGATCGTCAAGGTCTACCTTGCTGTCAAGCGCCGCATCCAGCCGGGCGACAAGCTCGCAGGACGTCACGGAAACAAGGGCGTTATCTCCAAGATCTGCCCGATCGAGGATATGCCCTATGACAAGGACGGACGCCCTGTCGACATGGTTCTGAACCCCCTGGGCGTGCCTTCCCGTATGAACATCGGCCAGATTCTCGAGATTCATCTCGGACTTGCCGCCAAGGGAATCGGCAACTGCATCAACCGGATGATTGAGGAGCAGCGCTCCATTGCCGAGGACCGCGAGTTCCTGCAGAAGGTCTACGATCTCGGCAACACCCGTCAGAAGGTCGACATCTCCGAGCTGTCGGACGATGAGGTCAGGACCCTGATGAACAACCTCCGCGACGGACTTCCTGTTGCAACCCCGGTATTCGACGGTGCTGAGGAGTCGGCCATCAAGGAGATGCTCCGCCTTGCAGGCGAGCCCGAGTCAGGCCAGACCACCCTCTATGACGGAAGGACCGGCGTCGCATTCGAGCACAAGGTAACTGTCGGAACCAAGTACATGATGAAGCTCAACCACCTGGTTGACGACAAGATGCACGCACGTTCCACCGGCTCCTACAGCCTGGTTACCCAGCAGCCTCTCGGCGGCAAGGCCCAGATGGGAGGACAGCGTTTCGGTGAGATGGAGGTCTGGGCGCTCGAGGCTTACGGCGCCGCCTACACTCTTCAGGAAATGCTTACCGTCAAGTCCGATGATACGGAAGGCCGCACCAAGATCTACCGCAACCTGGTAGGCGGCGACCATCCGTTCGGAGATGACCGCAAGCCGGAGAACTGCTATTGGATGAAGGCCGGCATACCTGAATCGTTCAACGTGCTCCTGAAGGAAATTAGATCCCTCGGCATCAACATTGAACTCGAAGAACTCAACTGATTTTGGCGCGGGTCCGCTTCCCGGCGGACCCATTAGCTCCCAAGGGAGAAAATAGTGGATAACAACAGCATTGTTTCTCAGGCTGCTCCTCTTCAGAAGAGCAAAGTTGACGATTTTGACATCATCAAGATCAGTCTGGCTTCACCCGATCTTATCCGTTCATGGTCTCATGGCGAGGTAAAGAAGCCCGAGACCATCAACTACCGTACCTACAAGCCGGAGCGCGACGGACTTTTCTGCGCTAAGATTTTCGGACCGGTAAAGGACTATGAGTGCCTCTGCGGCAAGTACAAGCGCATGAAGTTCAAAGGCACCATCTGCGAGAAGTGCGGTGTTGAGGTAACAACCTCCAAGGTGCGCCGCGAGCGCATGGGCCACATCGAGCTCGCCGCACCTGTTGCCCATATCTGGTTCCTCAAGTCCCTGCCGGGAAGAATCGGCCTCATGCTTGACATGAAGCTTGCCGATATCGAGCGCATACTCTATTTCGAGGCATATGTCGTCACTGACACCGGCCTCGATGACAAGCCGCTTCGCGTGCGCCAGATCCTCGAGGATGACGATGAGCCCGGGCCTGACGGTCAGGCCAAGGAAGGAACCTTCCGCTGGGCCCAGGAGAAGTGGGGCGATGACTTCACCGCCAAGATGGGCGCTGAGGGCATCCTTGACCTCCTGCAGCAGATTGACCTTGAGCACGAGATTGCAGCGGTCTCCGAGGAGATGGAGAGCACCACCTCTGAGAGCAAGAAGGAGAAGCTGCAGAAGCGCCTTGCCCTGCTCGAGGACTTTTATCATTCAGGCAACAAGCCGGAGTGGATGATCCTTACCGTTCTTCCGGTTCTTCCTCCTGATCTCCGTCCTCTGGTTCCGCTTGACGGCGGACGCTTCGCGACTTCTGATCTCAATGATCTCTACCGCCGCGTCATCAACAGAAACAACCGTCTGCGCAGGCTCAACGAACTTGCCGCTCCTGACATCATTGTCCGCAACGAGAAGCGCATGCTGCAGGAGGCCGTTGACGCCCTCCTCGACAACGGCCGCCGCGGCCGCGCCATCACCGGCGCCAACAAGAGGCCTCTGAAGTCCCTTGCCGACATGATCAAGGGAAAGCAGGGACGCTTCCGCCAGAACCTTCTCGGAAAGCGTGTTGACTACTCCGGACGCTCGGTAATCACCTGCGGTCCTAACCTCAGGCTCTATCAGTGCGGCCTGCCGAAGAAGATGGCTCTCGAGCTCTTCAAGCCGTTCATTTACGGCAAGCTTGAGTCCATGGGCTACGCAACCACCATCAAGGCTGCGAAGAAGATGGTCGAGCGCGAGGAGCCCGCAGTATGGGATATCCTCGACAGCGTGATTCGTGAGCACCCTGTTCTTCTGAACCGCGCTCCTACCCTTCACCGCCTCGGAATCCAGGCGTTCGAGCCGATCCTCATCGAGGGCAAGGCCATGAGGCTTCACCCTCTCGTATGCCCGGGCTTCAACGCTGACTTCGACGGCGACCAGATGGCAGTACATCTTCCGCTGACCTATGAAGCACAGCTCGAGGCAAGGTGCCTCATGATGTCGACGAACAATATCCTGTCGCCTGCATCGGGAGACCCGATCATCCTCCCTTCCCAGGATGTGGTCCTCGGTCTTTACTACATGACCCGCTACCGCGTCGGCGCAAAGGGCGAGGGAATGATCGTCACCAGCCCCAAGGAGGCTGAGGGACTTTACTACGCAGGACTTGCATCGCTCAATGCGCGTATCAAGTGCCGCATCACCGACTACAGGAAGCTTCCTGACGGGACATTCGAGGAGAACACCCGCTTCCGCGTCACCACCATCGGACGCGCGGTGCTCTCGCTCATCCTGCCGAAGGGACTCTCATACGATCTCATCGATCCTCCGTATGAGATGACCGACGCTGACCGCAAGGAGCTTGCCGAGAATCCTAAGAGCTGGTTCAAGTTCTGCTCGAACAAGGCACTCGGAAAGAAGGCTGTATCGAAGCTCATCAACGTCTGCTACAAGACCCTCGGCGTGAAGGACACCGTCATCTTCGCCGACCAGATCATGTACACCGGCTTCCATTTCGCAGCGCTTTCCGG
This sequence comes from Gammaproteobacteria bacterium UBA2810, assembly GCA_002351705.1. GTDB lineage: Bacteria > Pseudomonadota > Gammaproteobacteria > Enterobacterales > Succinivibrionaceae > UBA2810. The sequence continues at coordinate 32,329 of DEHC01000057.1, forward strand.
CTCGTCCGTATGCGTTGACGACATGCTCATCCCTGAGGAGAAGAAGACCATCATCGCGAACGCCGAGAAGGAAATTGACGAGATCCAGAGCCAGTTCCAGAACGGTCTCGTAACCAACGGTGAGAAGTACAACAAGGTTGTCGATATCTGGCAGGGAGCTGCAGAGGAAGTAGGAAAGGCGATGATGAAGAACCTTTCCGTCGAGGAGGGCACCAATATCCTCGGCGAGAAGGAGAAGATGGCATCGTTCAACTCAATCTTCATGATGGCTGACTCGGGCGCCCGCGGTTCGCAGGCCCAGATCAGACAGCTTGCCGGAATGCGCGGACTTATGGCGAAGCCGGACGGCTCCATCATCGAGACCCCGATCAAGGCGAACTTCCGCGAGGGACTGAACGTACTGCAGTACTTCATCTCCACCCACGGCGCGAGAAAGGGACTTGCCGATACCGCGCTCAAGACCGCGAACGCCGGCTACCTTACCCGCCGTCTCGTCGATGTTGCGCAGGATGTCGTCATCACCGAGGATGACTGCGGAACTACCGACGGAATCTGGGTATCGCCGCTCGTCTCCGGAGGCGATGTCGTCGAGTCCCTGCGCGACAGGGTGCTCGGGCGCGTCACCGCAGAGGATGTTACTGATCCGGTATCGAAGACCAATGAGGTCCTGATCCCTGCTAACACCCTCATCACCGATGCTGAGTGCGACATTCTCGAGCAGAACCAGATTGACCGCATCAAGGTGCGCTCGACCATCACCTGCAACGCACGCTACGGCGTCTGCGCCCACTGCTACGGCAAGGACCTCGCAAGAGGCACCATGGTAAGCCGCGGCGAGGCTGTCGGCGTAATGGCAGCGCAGTCGATCGGCGAGCCGGGCACCCAGCTTACCCTCAGAACGTTCCACGTGGGCGGCGCCGCTGACCGTCAGGTCGCAGAGTCATCCGCTAAGAGCAAGAACAACGGTTTCGTAAGGTTCAGCGACGGCATCAAGACCGTCACCAACACCGAGGGCAGGCAGGTCATCACCAGCCGCGCCTCCGAGATCACCGTTACCGATGAGGTCGGACACGTCAAGGAGACCCACAAGCTTCCTTACGGCTCCGTGCTCCAGGTCGAGAAGGATCAGCCGATCAAGATCGGCGACACCATCGCAGAGTGGGATCCGCACAACAACCCTGTCATCTCGGAGTTCTCAGGTACTATTGAGTTCCAGGACATGAACGACGGAGTCAACGTTGACTTCAAGAAGGATGCCGCAACCGGAGTCCAGACCATTCAGGTCCGCGAGATCAGCCAGCAGGGCAAGGATGCGAAGCACCCTGTCGTCATCATCAGGAATGCTGACGGCGGCATCGTACAGAGCTACTCGCTCAGCGACAACTCCGTAATCGAGCTGCAGGAGCACCAGGAGATCCATCCGGGCGACATCGTCTACCGTGTGCCGAAGAAGGTTGCCGGAAACAAGGATATTACCGGAGGTCTGCCGCGCGTTGCCGAGCTCTTCGAGGCCAAGCAGCCCAAGGATCCCTGCATCATGGCAGACATTGACGGTATCGTCTCCTTCGGCAAGGACACCAAGAGCAAGCGCCGCCTGGTCATCTACCCGTTCATGCGCGATGCTGACGGCGGGATCATCAAGGACGAGGCCGGACGCCCTGTTCCTGACAAGAGCGAGAGCAACGGCAAGCACGAGTTCATGATCTCCAACCAGCGCAACATCAACGTGTTCGACGGCGAGACTGTGACCAAGGGCACTGTCCTTGTCGACGGCCCTGAGTCATCCCAGGACATCCTCCGTCTCCGCGGCATCGGCGACGTTGCCGACTACATCGTCAACGAGGTCCAGAGCGTCTACCGCCTGCAGGGCGTAAAGATCAACGACAAGCACATCGAGGTCATCGTCCGCCAGATGCTGAGGAAGTGCGAGATCACCGATCCGGGCGATTCCGGGTTCATGATGAACGAGCAGGTCGACGTCGCGAGGGTCAAGGTCAAGAACCGCGAGCTCGAGGCCGAGGGCAAGACTCCTGCAAGCTATCAGCGTCTGCTGATGGGCATCACCAAGGCTTCGCTCAACACCGAGTCGTTCATCTCCGCAGCCTCCTTCCAGGAGACCACCAGAGTGCTCACCGAGGCTGCTGTCGCAGGCAAGGTTGACGAGCTGCGCGGACTCAAGGAGAACGTTATTGTCGGACGCCTCATCCCTGCCGGAACCGGCTTCGCCTATCACGAGAAGCGCCGCGAGGAGCGCAGGCTTGCCCGCGAGGCAGCTGTCCGCCAGATGGAGGACGAGCGCAAGAAGCAGGACGAGCGCACCAGCGCCCTTGCTGCCGAGCTCAAGAACGTTGACGAGCAGGATGCTGCCGCAGGCACTGACTCCGGCGAGAACTGAGTCTGACTGAAAGCCATTTTTGGCGTATGATATAGAGGCCTTCCCCCGTTTCGGGAGAAGGCCTTTTTTCATGTGCCTGCGAGTCAGAAGCAGGAAAAAAGACAGAGCCGCCCCAGGGCGGACAGTGTTACAGAGCCGGATCGGAATCCGGCGCAATCAGGGAAAATTAAATGACCAAGATCGTCAAGACAGACAAGGCCCCCGCAGCAATCGGACCGTACAGCCAGGGCGTAATCGCCGGCGGATTCCTTTACACCTCAGGCCAGATCGCAATTGATCCGGCTACCCAGAAGGTTGTCGAGGGTGATATCAAGGTCCAGGCCCGCAGGGTCATGGAGAACCTCTGCGCCATCCTCAAGGAGGCAGGCTATGAGCCGAAGGATGTGGTTAAGACTGTATGCTTCCTCAAGAACATGTCTGACTTCGCCGAGTTCAACGGCATATACGGGGAGTATTTCAAGACCGATGCACCCGCACGCTCCTGCGTCGCTGTAGCCTCTCTTCCGAAGGATGTTCTGGTTGAGGTTGAGGTAATTGCCTACAGGAATTAATCCTGACGGAAAGGTGACGGTGATCATCGACGCCTCTCCCTTCTCGGAGAGGGCTGGCGAGGCGTTTGACATTGCCGCCGCCATGACAGCCGCGGGGACTGGGATCCGCGCGGCTTTTTTTATCGGGAGCGCTGTCCTCACCGGCGCGTCATTCCTGACGCCGCCCGACGGCGGGCCTGACATTCAGGCTGCCTGGGCAGGGCTTTCCGGGAAAGCGGGTTTCCCGCTCCTTCTATGCCCCACGGCTGCCGAGAGCTTCGGGATAACCGCAGGGCACGGCCTTCAGGACGGCTGGCAGCTCTCGTCACTCTCGGTTCCCGCCGAGTCGCTTTCGCTTGGAATAAGTACGGTGATCCTCTGATCAGACCGCCTCGTCGTCCTCCTCGCCGGTCCTGATCCTGATTACTCTCTCAACAGGGCTTACGAAGATCTTGCCGTCGCCTATCTTGCCGGTGTGGGCAGCCTTGGTAATTGCCTCGATGCAGGTGTCAACATCGCTGTCCTTGACGACGACCTCCAGCTTCTCCTTCGGGAGAAAATCAACCACATACTCTGCTCCGCGGTAGAGCTCGGTGTGTCCCTTCTGTCTGCCGAAGCCCTTGACCTCGGCAACGGTCATGCCGCTGATGCCTTTCTCGTTGAGGGCCTCACGGACCTCGTCAAGCTTGAACGGCTTGATGATGGCGGTAATCTTCTTCATATGTCTGCTCCTTTTCATTAATAGAATAGACCTGTACGCGCGAATGATACAACAGTCGGACTTCTGGGGAGGCGGCCGGCCAATTTTTTTTGCAGTTCCGCAAAAGCGCAGTGGCACGCAGTTTGCTTTATATAACCCAAAACAACGGGAGGGCCGCGGGAGCGGATTAGGCTATGACAAAGTGTCTGAAGAAACTCAGTCAGTTTACAGTGCTCAACTGGATTATGCTTTGGTTTTTCCTTATGAACGGCGGCATTCTCCTGCTTCCCGCCGAGAAGTTCAGCCCGGCAGTCGAGCTCTGGCTCTCTTCCCACTCCGTATACTGGTGGGCAGGCCTGATTATTTCCGTATCCTATTTCCTGAGCCAGGCTGTGATCGTGCTGTTCAACATCGCTGTTGATTTCCTCACCCGGCATGTCACCAGCGTGAAGATGACCGACATGATCAGGTGCCTTGACTTCACCGAGAGGGCAGTGCTCCGCGAGTTTGTCATCCAGAGAAGGAGCGTCATAAACCTGCCTGTTACGGAACCGTCTGTCAGGAACCTTATGAACGCCGGAATTCTGACATATGCGTACGGCACCCCGTCGCAGGCTGACGAGTCGGTGATCAAGGGCATGATGATCTCGCTTGAGGCACGCCCGTACATCACCTACCGTGTCCTCGGGCTCTCGAGAACCCATATGAGCGAGGAGGATGTTGCCCAAATCATGAGCGAGAGGCCGAGATTCGCCGCACGCCAGGTCGACAGGAGGATCTGAGTCCATCCCTGAAGGCGATCCCCGGCAATGCGCACGGGGATTTTTTTGTCTGCGGAAAGCGGCTCGTGCGGCGGAAGGAGCATCCCTGCCTCTCTGAGATGGGAAATTCCGTTCTGCAGTCCATATCCCTTGACAACTGACTGATGCTGTACTATGATTTATTGCCCCTTTTATTAGGGGCGGTTTATTATTTTGACAGCAAGCAAGGAAGGAGCATTACTGTACAATGTCCACCATTAACCAGCTTGTGCGCAAGCCTCGTGCCAAGAAGAGCAGCAAGAGTGCCGTTCCGGCTCTCCAGCAGTGCCCTCAGAAGCGCGGCGTGTGCACCCGTGTTTACACTACGACCCCGAAGAAGCCTAACTCTGCAATGAGAAAGGTCTGCCGTGTTCGTCTTACCAACGGCTTCGAAGTCACCTCCTACATCGGCGGTGAGGGTCATAACCTCCAGGAACACTCTGTTGTTCTTATCCGCGGAGGCCGTGTAAAGGATCTCCCTGGTGTTCGTTACCACATCATCCGTGGCTGCCTCGACTGCGCTGGCGTAAAGGATCGCAAGCAGGGTCGTTCCAAGTACGGTGTTAAACTGCCTAAGGCTTAATGAATTCCTCATTAAGTAAGGCCAAACGAGTATAAATATTCATCAGTCAAGGTTTTGGATTATCCTGAAGCCGTGAGGAATTTAGAAAAATGCCCAGACGTCGTGTTGTAGGTCAGCGCAAGATTCTGCCTGATCCCAAGTTCAATTCAGAGCTTCTCGCCAAGTTCATCAACGTAGTTATGGTTGACGGCAAGAAGTCTATTTCCGAGAGCATCGTATACGGAGCTCTCGACATTGTTGCCCAGAAGAGCGGCAAGGAGCACCTTGCAGTCTTCGAAGAGGCTCTTGATCATATTCGTCCTTCTGTAGAGGTCAAGTCACGCCGTGTCGGCGGCTCGACCTACCAGGTCCCTGTCGAGGTACGTCCTTCCCGCCGCAACGCGCTGGCAATGCGCTGGCTCGTTGACGCTGCCCGTGCCCGCGGAGAGAAGTCTATGGCCGAGCGCCTTGCCGGCGAGCTTCTCGATGCTTCTGACAACAAGGGTACCGCGGTCAAGAAGCGCGAGGATGTTCATCGCATGGCTGAGGCCAACAAGGCCTTCGCACACTACCGCTGGTAGTCGCCGAACCGCTCCCGGCGCTGCCGGGAGCCTTATGTTTAATCTGTGGGTCAATCCCACAATACTGAGGAAAAGAAAGTGGCTCGTACAACCCCACTGGAACTGTACCGCAATATCGGTATCAGTGCCCATATCGATGCTGGTAAAACAACTACCACTGAGCGTATCCTCTTCTATACCGGCGTAAACCACAAGATCGGTGAAGTGCATGACGGTGAGGCCACCATGGACTTCATGGTTCAGGAGCAGGAGCGCGGAATCACCATTACCTCCGCTGCAACCACCTGCTTCTGGTCGGGAATGGGACATCAGTTCAAGCAGCACCGTATCAACATCATCGACACCCCGGGTCACGTTGACTTCACCATTGAGGTTGAGCGTTCAATGCGTGTTCTCGACGGCGCCGTAATGGTTTACTGCGCGGTCGGCGGAGTACAGCCTCAGTCCGAGACTGTATGGCGCCAGGCCAACAAGTACAACGTTCCGCGCATCGCGTTCGTCAACAAGATGGACCGTACCGGCGCGAACTTCTTCCGCGTTGTTGAGCAGATCAAGACCCGCCTCAACGGTCATCCCGTACCCCTTCAGATCCCTGTAGGAGCAGAGGATGCCTTCGAGGGCGTCGTAGACCTCATCAAGATGAAGGCCATTGTCTGGAGCGACGAGGATCAGGGCGTTACCTTCAAGTACGAGGACATCCCCGCAAACCTGAAGGAACAGGCAGAGGAGTGGCGCGGCAAGCTCGTTGAGGCTGCCGCAGAGGGCGATGACGCTCTCATGGAGAAGTTCTTCGGCGGCGAGGAGCTCACTGAGGAGGAGATTAAGGCTTCCCTCAGAAAGCAGACCATTGCATGCCAGATCATCCCTGTAACCTGCGGCTCAGCATTCCACAACAAGGGCGTTCAGGCAATGCTCGACGCAGTTGTCGAGTACCTGCCTTCTCCTGTTGACATTCCGCCTGTAAAGGGCGAGAAGCTCAACGGCGATCCTGATGAGCGCAAGGCGAGCGACGATGAGCCGTTCTCCGCACTTGCATTCAAGATTGCGACTGACCCGTTCGTCGGCAACCTTACGTTCCTGCGCTGCTATTCAGGCGTTGCGAACAGCGGCGACGGCGTGCTGAACTCCACCAAGGACAAGCCGGAGCGTATCGGACGTCTCGTTCTCCTCCATGCCAACAAGCGCGAGGAGATCAAGGAAGTACGCGCAGGCGAGATTGTTGCCGCAATCGGCCTCAAGACCGCAACCACCGGCGATACCCTCTGCGATCCTGATCATCCGATCATCCTCGAGAAGATGGAGTTCCCTGATCCGGTTATCTCCGTAGCCGTAGAGCCCAAGACCAAGGCTGACCAGGAGAAGATGGCTCTTGCCCTTCAGCGTCTGGCACAGGAGGATCCTTCCTTCCGCGTCCATACCGATGAGGAGTCAGGCCAGACCATCATTTCCGGAATGGGCGAGCTTCACCTTGATATCATCGTCGACCGTATGCGCCGCGAGTTCAAGGTTGAGTGCAACGTCGGCAAGCCGCAGGTTGCTTACCGCGAGACCATCCGCAAGTCCGTCGAGTCCGAGGGCAAGTTCATTCGCCAGTCCGGCGGTCACGGCCAGTACGGCCACTGCTGGCTGAGGCTTGAGCCCCAGGAGTCCGGAAAGGGCTACGAGTTCGGCAATGAGGTTGTCGGCGGTGTTATTCCCAAGGAATTCATCCCCGCAATCGACAAGGGTGTCCAGGAGCAGATTGCTACCGGCGTTCTCGCAGGCTACCCGATCGTCGACGTCAAGGTTACCGTTTACGACGGTTCCTTCCACGAAGTCGACTCCTCAGAGCTTGCGTTCAAGATGGCCGGCTCCATGGCATTCAAGGACGGCTTCATGAAGGCAAATCCTGTCCTTCTTGAGCCTATAATGAAGGTCGAGATCGACACTCCCGAGGATTACATGGGCGACGTTATCGGCGACCTCAACCGCCGCCGCGGCGTTGTCGAAGGAATGGAAGACGGTCCTACCGGCAAGATGATCAGGGCTAACGTACCGCTCGCCGAGATGTTCGGCTACGCTACGGACCTCCGCTCACTTTCCCAGGGCCGTGCGTCCTATGTAATGGAGTTCGGCCATTACGCCGAGACTCCTGCGCCGATTGCCAAGGCAATTATTGAAGAGCGTACTGCGAAGTAGTTTCTGTGCTGCCTGTGCCAGCAGGCAGCCTTTGTTAACATTTGAGGAATAAAAATGGCAGAGAAGGAAAAGTTTGTACGTGACCGCGTGCACGTCAACGTTGGAACCATTGGACACGTCGATCACGGTAAGACCACTCTTACCGCGGCAATCACCACCGTTCTTGCTAAGCACTACGGTGTAGGCCAGGCTCTTAAGTTCGATCAGATCGACAATGCTCCTGAGGAGAAGGCTCGTGGTATCACCATCAACACCTCTCACGTTGAGTACGATACCCCGAAGCGTCACTACGCTCACGTTGACTGCCCGGGCCACGCTGACTACGTTAAGAACATGATCACCGGTGCTGCTCAGATGGATGGCGCAATCCTCGTCGTTGCTGCTACCGACGGCCCTATGCCCCAGACCCGTGAGCACATCCTCCTTGCTCGTCAGGTAGGTGTTCCTTACATCATCGTTTTCCTGAACAAGTGCGACATGGTTGACGATGAGGAGCTCCTTGACCTCGTTGAGGAAGAGGTTCGTGATCTTCTTACCGAGTACAAGTTCCCTGGCGACACCACCCCTGTAATCCGCGGCTCCGCTCTCGGCGCCCTCAACGGCGAGGAGAAGTGGGAGAAGAAGGTTCTCGAGCTCGCAGACACCATGGATTCCTACATCCCTGATCCTGTCCGTGATATCGACCATCCGTTCATTCTTCCTATCGAGGACATTTTCTCGATTTCCGGACGTGGTACCGTTGTTACCGGCCGTATCGAGCGCGGCGTAATCAGAATCAACGATGAAGTTGAAATCGTTGGTATTCGTCCTACCCAGAAGACCGTCTGCACCGGCGTTGAGATGTTCCGCAAGATCCTCGACGAGGGTATGGCCGGCGATAACGTTGGTATTCTTCTCCGCGGCACCAAGCGTGAGGAAGTTGAGCGTGGTCAGGTTCTCGCTAAGCCGGGCACCATCACCCCTCATACCGAGTTCGTTGCACACGTCTACGTTCTTTCCAAGGACGAGGGCGGCCGTCATACCCCGTTCTTCAAGGGCTATCGTCCTCAGTTCTACTTCAGAACTACCGATATCACCGGCACCATCGATCTTCCTGAGGGAGTAGAGATGGTTATGCCTGGCGATCACCTTGACGCTATGCACGTAACCCTGATTCACCCTGTTGCAATGAACGAGCAGGACCGCTTCGCTATTCGTGAGGGCGGCCACACCGTCGGCGCAGGCGTTGTTGCCAAGATCATCAAGTAATTTCCGTTAACCCGGAAACAAAATCAAGGCCCGGCTTTGTCCGGGCCTTTTTTTATTTTTGCTCCCTCGTGATAGAATCTCGCAAAACGGGGGAATCATGCGTACAAGAATCATCCTTTTATTTTCCGCTCTGTTTCTGGCCGCAGGATGCAGCTCACCTGACTATCCTCCTGCCCATCCTGAAAACATCTGCAAAATTTTCGAGCAGTATCCCCATTGGGCTGATGCCACGTTCAATGCTGAGAAGAAATGGGGCGAGCCCGCGTCGGTCATGATGTCAATCATGTACCAGGAGTCTGCATACAGATACAATGCACAGCCGCCCGTGCGATGGGCCCTCATCATTCCGTACGGCAGGGCAAGTTCTGCCTACGGCTTCCCGCAGGCAAAGGATGAGGCATGGGCAAATTACGAGCAGGCGACCGGCACCAGCGGATCGAGGGAGAACTTCGAGGACAGCATAAATTTTATCGGCTGGTATATGTCGGTGTCGGCGAGGAAGAACGGTGTCGGACCGTATGACGGCTACCGGCACTATCTGAACTATCATGAGGGCTGGGGCGGCTACGCCAAGGGCACCTACAGCGGAAAGGACTGGCTTATCAAGGTCGCCCGCAAGGTTGACTCCAGGGCGAAAACATATGAAGAGCAGCTTGACAGCTGCGGATACTGAGGTAATAGAAATGGCACTCTTAGAAAGTTTCAAGGTTGACCACACCAAAATGAAGGCTCCGGCAGTCAGGCTCTCCAAGCGCTACGAGACTCCGCACCACGATGTCATCAGCGTCTTTGACCTCCGGTTCTGCATCCCCAACCAGGAGATGATGCCGCCAAAGGGAATGCACACCCTGGAGCACCTTTTCGCCGGCTTCATGAGGACTCATCTGAACTCCGACCGGGTCGAGATCGTTGACATTTCCCCTATGGGCTGCCGCACCGGCTTCTATATGACGGTCATCGGCTCACCAGCCGAGCAGGAGGTCGCCGATGCCTGGAGGGCATCGATGTTTGACGTGAATTCCGTGAAGAGCCTCGCAGAGCTCCCCGAGGTCAACCGCTACCAGTGCGGATCCTTTGAGTACCACTCGATTGAGGAGGCCCACCAGATTGCCGCCCATGTCATCGAGAAGGGCATCGCGATCAACAAGAACGCGGATCTGAAGCTTGATGAGATGCTGGTCAGAAACTGACGGAGCTGATATGACGAGAGAAGAGGTGCAGAAACTCACTGATGAGGTCATCAGCGAGCTTAAGGCTGACGGCGTTGATCTCTCCGAGGAATATACCGTGCAGCATCATATCTTCGCGCCGGATGAGGCTGCGGCCGGCGCGATAGCCGCGGAGCTTGAGGCACTCGGGTATTTCTTTGATGATGACGGCCCGGAGGAGATCCGGGACGGCGGCATTGACGGCTTCTGCCTTGACGCCATGTCGGATACCCTGATTAACGTGCACGACATCATGACCGAGGCGGACGAGGTCATGGCGGTCCTCAGGGAGCACGGCGCAGTCTATGACGGCTGGGGCATCCCCACAGATGACGGCCTTGATGATTCCGAAGAGGCTGATGAGTAACAGGTCCGTCCGCCTGTCATAACGGGGCCGGCGGCTGAAGGAGAACACTTTATGAAGAAGATACTGCTTGCGGCCGCGCTGGGCCTCGTCTCATTCTCATGCTGCGCCGCGGGGCTCTACGGCCCCAAGGAGTGCGAAAAGACTGCGGCGGCGCCTGCGGCTCTCGTGAAGGCAGACGCGGTTAAGGAAGGCCGGCACAGCCTTGCCTGCGACGGCAGCGACAGCCCGTTCTGCAGCCTCAGAATCTACCAGGTGATGGTCGAGGCCTTTCAGCACAGCGACAAAGGACCGGAGGGCTACGCGGTTTCCTGGGGACCGAGCCGGCACCATGGCAATCTCGCCGGGATCACCGATGCTCTGCCGTACATAAAGAGCACCGGGGCAAACGCGCTGTGGCTTACCCCGGTATTCGAGTCAGTGCCGCTCCCCGGGCAGAATGAGCAGGCTGACAAGCTTGACGGCACAGGGTATTTCGCCTCAAATTATTTCAGGGTTGATCCGAAGTTCGGGTCGCTTGATGATCTCAGAAAGCTTGTAGACCGTGCTCATGAGCTCGGCATATACGTAATTCTTGACGGTGTGCTCGGTCACGCGAAGAGCAACCTCGTGAAGGGGCTCGCTGAGCATGACTTCGCCGTGTCGAAGACCGGCCTTGACGTAACCGGCTCCCCGGAGGACGGCATCGCGGCGAACGGCATTTTCCTTGATCCCGTGAAGTCGCTGCCTTTTTACAAGGATGTCATCTCCTACTGGATGAGGACCGCGAAGATTGACGGCTGGCGCTTTGACATGGCCTATCAGGTGCCGCATGACGAGTGGAAGGAGATCACCTCATTCATCACTGAGACCGCCTCCGGAATCGAGTACGAGATGAACGGGAAGAAGGTCCATCCGCTCGGCTTCGCTGTGGGCGAGGTGTATTCGTCAGATCCAAAATGGCTCCTTGCCGATGCCTTTGCAGGAGGTGCCCTGAACAGCGCCTTCAACTTCCCCATGAGGAAGAAGCTCACTCAGGTGTTCGCCACCTATGACAACAACTTCGAGAAAGGAACCTGCGGGGCCCCGGCCTCCGACCTTGATACAGCGGGGTACGCCGGTATGAAGGCCTATCCGGATACCGCCATGCCGGTGAACTTCATTTCGAACCATGACTTCCTCCGGTTCGGCGATCTCCTGCAGAGGGCAAGGTACACGAATGACGGCGAGAAGAACTACGAGTACTTCGCCCGCCACCGTGCGGTGTGGAGCTTCCTTGCCTCGATGAGCGGTCCTCTCTCCATTCTCTACGGCGATGAGATCGCGGACGAGCTCCCGGGCTTTGTCGACCAGCCGGGCGGCTGCGACAGAATCAACCGGTGCAATGACCATGTGGCGAGGACTGACGGCAGGATCTCGGGCTTCACTGATGACGAGAAAAGCTTCAGGAACTATTTCGTATCGCTCATGAGCCTCCGCGACGAGCACCCGGCGCTCTCATCCGGAACAAGGAGCCATATTTACTCCGACAGCACGGTCTACGCGGATCTGAAGGAGAAGGGCAGCGACAGGATCCTCTATGTCCTCAACACCTCGCTTGCTGACGGCACCCTGAAGTTCGAGCCTGCGGCCGCTGAGAGGATTTTCGGCAGCAACTGCTCACTGAAGGCGCTCAATTTTGCTCCCGAGGCGAAAGGATATGACATCCCCGTTCCGGGTATGACCGGCTCCTTCTACAGCGTGGAGTGCGCCGGGAAATAGCTTTCCGGTCCTCTGTGCCTATTTTTTCCGGGGCGCCGCGAATCGGCGCCCTTTTGCGGTTAAAATATGCATATAAGGGAAAATTCCAGAAAAAATTTAAGGCAGTTCAGAATCGGTTCAGTCAATGAAAAAAATCCGCAACTTTTCCATTATCGCCCACATTGATCACGGCAAGTCAACGCTCTCTGACCGCATCATCCAGCTCTGCGGCGGCCTCTCCGAGCGCGAGATGCAGGATCAGGTCCTTGACTCAATGTCGCTTGAGAGGGAGCGCGGCATAACGATCAAGGCGCAGGCAGTGACGCTGCAGTACAGGTCCCGTGCCGGTGATGACTATGAGCTGAACTTCATTGACACCCCGGGTCATGTTGACTTCTCCTACGAGGTCTCAAGATCGCTTGCCGCCTGTGAGGGCGCTCTCCTCGTCGTTGACGCCTCTCAGGGCGTCGAGGCGCAGACGCTCGCGAACTGCTATACGGCCCTCGACATGAACCTCGAGGTGGTGCCGGTCCTCAACAAGATTGACCTGCCCACGGCAGAGCCTGACAGGGTCTCCGAGGAGATCGAGGACATCATCGGCATCGACGCGACCGATGCGGTGCGCTGCTCGGCGAAGACCGGGCTCGGCGTGCAGGATGTCATCGAGCGGCTCATAGAGCAGATCCCGGAGCCCGAGGGGGATCCTGACGCGCCGCTGCAGGCTCTCATCATTGACTCAAGGTTTGATGACTACCTGGGCGTTGTCTCGCTTCTCCGGGTCAAGAACGGCACGATAAGGAAAGGCGAGAAAATCAAGATCATGTCAAACGGCACGGTGTGGAACGTCGAGAAGATCGGACACAACACCCCGAAGCCGGTTGATCTCGACTCGCTTTCCGCAGGCGAGGTCGGCTGGATCACCTGCGGCATGAAGACCATTCACGGCGCACCGGTCGGCGACACCATCACCCATCCGAAGGATCCTGCCTCAGAGCCGCTTCCGGGTTTCAAGAAGGTGAAGCCCCAGGTCTATGCCGGCATGTTCCCGGTCTCGACCGATGACTACGAGCAGTTCCGCGACGCGCTCGACAAGCTCTCGCTCAACGACGCGTCGCTGTTCTTCGAGCCGGAGACCTCCCAGGCGCTCGGTTTCGGCTTCCGCTGCGGCTTCCTCGGGCTCCTCCACATGGACATCATCCAGGAGAGGCTTGAGCGTGAGTACGGCGTCAACCTCATCACCACCGCTCCTACGGTAGTCTATGAGGTCAAGCTGACCTCCGGCGAGGTGATCAATGTCGACTCGCCCGCGCGCCTTCCGCCCGTATCGAACATCGAGGAGATCCGCGAGCCCATAGCGCGCTGCAATATCCTCGTGCCTGACGACTATGTGGGCAATGTCATACAGCTCTGCATTGACAAGCGCGGAGTGCAGAAGAGCATGAACTACCACGGAAGACAGGTGGAGATTACCTACGAGATCCCACTCGCCGAGGTCGTACTCGACTTCTTTGACCGGCTGAAGTCAACCTCACGCGGCTATGCGTCGCTTGACTACGGATTTGACCGCTTCGAGAAGGCTGACATGGTGAGGATGGACATCCTGATTAACGGCGAGAAGGTCGACGCGCTCGCGGTCATCACCCACCGGAGCGAGGCGCAGAGCCGCGGCAGGGCCCTTGTCAACAAGATGAAAGAGCTTATCCCCCGCCAGATGTTCGAGGTGGCCATACAGGCGGCAATCGGCAGCCAGATTATCGCGAGGAGCACGGTCAAGGCCCTCCGCAAGGATGTGCTCGCGAAGTGCTACGGCGGAGACATCACGAGAAAGCAGAAGCTCCTCAACAAGCAGAAGGCCGGAAAGAAGAGAATGAAGGCCATCGGAAAGGTTGACGTGCCGCAGGATGCCTTCCTCGCGGTCCTCCATGTCGGGACAGACGAGAACTGACGGACTCTGAGGCGGAGAGAGAATTGGAATGAAAGACTTTACGTTTATACTCGCTGCTGTGACCGTTCTCTGCGGCATAGCCTGGTTCTGGGATTTCCTGAGGGTAAGGCCTCTCAGGAATGCCAGGATCCTCGCCGCGGAGAAGGCCGCGGGCGGCTCTATATCAAAGGAGGAGCGCGAGAAGCTTGAGGCCGGCAACTGGTTTGTCGATCTCGGAAGGGAGTGCTTCTGGGTGCTTCTCGCCGTGTTCCTGTTCCGCGCGTTCCTCTTAGAGCCCTTCAGAATACCCTCAGAGTCAATGATGCCGACCCTGCTCAAGGGGGACTTCGTTGCCGTCAGCAAATACGCCTACGGCATCAGGAACCCGTTCACCGGGCATGTCATGATAGATACCGGCTCTCCATCAAGGGGAGACATAGCGGTGTTCCGCTATCCGGAGGATCCGGACACCGCCTTCATCAAGCGCATCATCGGGCTCCCCGGTGACACCATAAGCTATGACGAGTCGAAGAACCTTGTGATAAAGCCCGCGGGCGGAGCCGATCCCGTCACTGTCCCGAAGGAATGGACCGGCATGGGCGAGTTCTCGCTCGCAGGACACCCCCTGAAGCGCGGCACCGAGGATCTGCTCGGGGTGAGGCACGATATCCTTGAGGCGCCTGACCGCACGTTCCCGCTCTTTGCCTACAAGAAGCAGGAGGGAATGCCTGAGGGAACCTGGCAGGTGCCTGAGGGAATGTACTTTGCCATGGGTGACAACCGTGACAACAGCCGCGACAGCAGGTTCTGGGGCTTTGTGCCTGAAGAGGATTTGATCGGCCCGGCCAGGTTCATCTGGCTGAGCATTAACACGGACTGCAGCGGCATGCTCTGCGTTACCGAAGGCCTGCGCTTCAGCAGGATCGGTTCTGTTCATTAGGGGAGGAAGTCAGAGTCTTAATATGAATCAGCTTGAGAAATATGAGGACAGCATTGGCTATTCGTTCAGGGACAGATCTCTTCTCGTCCGCGCGCTCACTCACCGGAGTGCCGGCGCGCCTCACAACGAGAGGCTGGAGTTCCTCGGGGACGCTGTCCTGGAGCTGGTGATTTCCGGATTTCTGTTTGACCGGTTCGGCAATGTCGACGAGGGTGATCTTTCAAGGATGAGGTCCACCCTGGTACGGGAGACCACTCTCGCCGAAATTGCCCACAGCTTCAGCCTCGGGGACTACCTGAACATGGGGCCGGGAGAGCAGAGGAGCGGCGGCTTCAGGAGGGACTCGATCCTCGCTGACGCCGTGGAGGCGACCATCGGGGCAATCTATCTTGATACCGGAGAGCAGCTGGAAACGGTGAGGGATCTTCTTGGAAAGTGGTTCAGCGAAAGGCTGAAGACCATCAGGCCCGGCATCGGGCAGAAGGATCCCAAGACCAGGCTACAGGAGTATCTCCAGGCGAGGGAATTCCATGTCCCGGTTTACGCTGTGGTTGATGTGTCAGGCCAGCAGAACAGCCAGGTGTTCAAAGTATCCTGCTCTGTAGAGCCGCTCAGCCAGATCGTATTCGGAACCGGCACATCAAAGAGACGCGCGGAGCAGGACGCCGCTGAACATGTACTGGAGATTCTGAGAAAATCAAATGGAAACAGAAAATAAGACTACTCACGCAGGCTTCATTGCCATAGTCGGACGCCCGAATGTCGGCAAGTCGACGCTGCTCAACAAGATGCTGGGCCAGAAGGTTTCCATAACCTCGAGGAAGCCCCAGACCACGAGGTTCCGCATCATGGGCATAGACACCCATGAGAACTACCAGGCCGTCTATGTCGACACCCCGGGTCTCCATGCCGATGAGCCCAAGGCGATAAACCGCCTCATGAACCGCTCAGCCGAGAGCTCGCTATCCGACGTGCAGCTCGTGCTCTTCGTCGTCGAGGGAACGCACTGGCAGGAGGATGATGAGCTTACTCTCGGCAAGATCAAGAGAAGCGGGCTTCCCACAGTGCTTGTCATCAACAAGGTTGACAAGTTCTCCGGCAAGGAGGTCATGCTCCCGTTCATCGACCGTATGTCCAGGCTACATGACTTCCGGGAAATCATCCCGGTCTCGGCTGTGCAGGGCACCAATGTCGAGCAGCTCAAGGAAATTGTCAGATCGTATCTGCCGGAAAGCGAGTTCATCTTCCCTGATGACTACGTCACTGACCGTCCGGTAAGGTTCATGGTCTCGGAGATTATCCGCGAGAAGCTGATGCGCCTTACCGGTGACGAGCTTCCCTACGCGGTAACCGTCGAGATTGAGTCCTATAAGGACGAGCCGAAGATGGTCAGGATCGCCGCCGCAATCCTCGTTGACAAGCCGAACCAGAAGAAGATGATCATCGGCTCGGAGGGAAGCAAGATCAAGCAGGTCGGCATTGACGCGAGGAAGGACATCGAGGAGATGCTCGGCAGGAAGGTCTTCCTCGAGCTTTGGGTCAAGGTCAAGAAAGGCTGGGCAGATGACGAGCGGGCGCTGAAGAGCCTCGGCTATATGGACAAGGGCGGCTTTGACTGAGCGGGCGTTTGTCATACATGTGAGCCCCTATCTTGAGCACGGGGCGCTGGTCACCCTCCTCGGCGAGGCCGGAGGGCGGATGACCGCGGTCTCCAGGAAGGGCGGCATGTCCTACCCCGAGTTCACGGAGTGCGAGGCGGTGCTCCGCGAGGGGCGGTCGATGCCGGCCCTGAGGGAGCTTGAGCCGTCGGAGCCGTTTTCGGAGCTTCGCGGAACGAGGCTCTTCTGCGGCATGTACATGAACGAGCTTGTCTTCAGGCTCACGGACGACAGGGAGCCCTGTGACGGCCTCTTCTATGCCTATGCGGAAGCGCTCTCGGTCATCAGGAGAGGCGGGGCATCCGACGTCGCGCCTGCCCTCAGGGGATTTGAGTCAGAGCTCCTCGGCTCGACCGGCTACGGCGTGGATTTTCTCTCCGACTCGGACGGCGATCCGGTGGAGGAGGGCAGGCGCTACCGCTTTTCGCCCGATGCAGGATTCACTGTGTCGGCGTCAGGCCAGGGCTTTTCAGGCGGCGACCTGATTGCCGCGGCAGAGGGTGATTTTTCAAGCAAAAGCGCGCTGAGGGCTGCCCGCGAGGTGTTCCGCGCGGCCATCGACGCCAGGCTGGGAGGACACCAGCTTGTTTCAAGGAATTTGTATGCCAGGTTTCTGGCTGGGAGGAAAAAATGACAGAGCGTATCTATCTGGGCGTTAACATAGATCATGTTGCCACGATCAGAAACGCCCGCGGCACGGATTATCCCGATCCGGTATACGCGGCAGGCATTGTCGAGCATTCGGGCGGTGACAGCATTACCGTTCACCTCCGTGAGGATCGCAGGCACATCAAGGACCGCGATGTCCGCATACTGCGCGAGACGATAAAGACCAAAATGAACCTTGAGATGGCGGTTACCGACGAGCTGGTGGGGATCGCCTGCGAGGTCAGGCCGGATTTCGTCTGCCTGGTTCCCGAGCGCCGCCAGGAGGTTACTACCGAGGGCGGGCTTGATGTCGCCTCGCAGAAGGAAAAGGTTGCGGCAGCAGTGAAGGCAATGTCGGAGGCAGGCATCCGCGTATCGCTGTTCATCGATCCGGACAGGCGCCAGATTGACGCTGCGCATGAAGTTAACGCACCGTTCATTGAACTTCATACCGGAAGGTATGCCGATGCTGTGAACGACACGGTGCAGGCAGAGGAGCTTAAGAGGCTTACCGACTGCGCGGCCTACGCCGCATCGCTCGGGCTGGGGGTCAACGGAGGCCACGGGCTTTCCTATGAGAACGCCGCAGCTGTTGCCGCCATTCCGGAGATCCATGAGCTCAATATCGGCCACTCCATCATCTCCAGGGCGGTGTTCACCGGGCTTCCTGAGGCGGTGCGCGAGATGAAGAACATCATTACCGCAGCGCGCTTCGGCACACAGAGATAAAAAACAGACGCCATTCCGGGCCGGACCTCGTCCGGCCTTCTTTGTGTGCTCGGCATGAGC
>DEHC01000065.1 GCA_002351705.1 Gammaproteobacteria bacterium UBA2810
CATGCCGAGCACACAAAAAAGGCCGTTCCCGGAGGAACGGCCATTCTTCCCAGCCTGCAGGCTCTGCTGCCTATTACCAGCCGGTGATTTCCTTGAGGCCCTGTCCGATGTGGGCAAGGGATCTCACGGTCTTGACGCCTGCAGCCTCGAGAGCCTTGTACTTCTCCTCGGCAGTGCCGTGGCCGCCCGCGATAATCGCGCCGGCGTGGCCCATTCTCTTCCCCTTCGGGGCAGTGACGCCCGCAATGTAGGAGACAACGGGCTTGGTTACATTGCTCTTGATGTACTCGGCAGCCTCTTCCTCGGCAGTTCCGCCGATCTCGCCGATCATGACGATGGCCTCGGTCGCAGGATCCTCCTGGAAGAGCTTGAGCATGTCGATGAAGCTTGATCCCGGGATCTGGTCACCGCCGATGCCGACGCTGGTGGTCTGGCCGAAGCCGTAGTCAGTGGTCTGCTTGACCGCCTCATAGGTAAGGGTGCCGGATCTCGAGATGATGCCGACTTTGCCCTTCTTGAAGATATTGGCGGGCATGATGCCGATCTTGCACTCGCCGGAGGTGAGAATGCCCGGGCAGTTCGGTCCGATCATCCTGACGCCTGCCTCGTCGATGACATGCTTGACCTTGAGCATGTCGAGGGTGGGGATGCCCTCGGTAATGCAGACAATAAGCTTGATTCCGGCATCGACTGCCTCAAGGATGGCGTCCTTGCAGAACGGCGCGGGAACATAAATGGAGCTTGCTGTAGCGCCGGTCGCCTCAACAGCCTCCCTTACGGTGTTGAATACCGGGAGCCCGAGGTGGGTCTGCCCGCCCTTGTTCGGGGAGGTGCCGCCCATGACCTTGGTGCCGTACTTGATTGCCTGCTCGGTGTGGAAGGTGCCCATCTTGCCGGTGAAGCCCTGGCAGATAACCTTGGTGTCCTTGTTGATAAGAATGCTCATCTCGTCCGCCTCCCTCAGCCGATTACCTTGACTGCAGCCTCAGCTGCCTGTGCCAGATCGTTCCTCGCAATGATATTGAGGCCGCTCTTCTTCAGGATCTCCATGCCCGCGTCTGCTGCATTGCCCTCAAGCCTGACGATGACCGGAACCTTCACGCCGACCTCGCTCACTGCCCCGACAATGCCCTCGGCGATAAGATCGCAGCGGACGATTCCGCCGAAGATGTTGACGAACACGGCCTTAACCTTCTCGTCGGAGAGGATGATCTTGAACGCCTCGATTACGCGCTCCTTGGTTGCGCTGCCGCCGACGTCAAGGAAGTTCGCCGGCTCGCCGCCGTAGAGCTTGATGATGTCCATGGTGCCCATCGCAAGTCCTGCGCCGTTGACCATGCAGCCGATGTTTCCGTCAAGCGCGACATAGTTGAGGCCGACCTGGGATGCCCTTGCCTCGGCGGGCTCGCTCTGCGACCAGTCGATGAGCTCTGCAAGATCCTTGTGTCTGAAAAGCGCGTTGGAGTCGATGTTGATCTTGGCATCGAGGCATACGAGGTGCCCGTCAGCGCCGACGACCAGAGGGTTGATCTCAAGAAGGGAGAGATCCTTCTCCTCGAACATTTTTCCAAGCTTCAGGAAAATGGAGGTGAACTCCTTGATCTGATCCGGATTGAGCCCGAGCTTGAAGCCGAGCTCACGGCCCTGGAAGGGCTGCGGTCCTGTGAGGGGCTCGATTACTTCCTTGAAGATAAGCTCGGGAGTCTCCCTCGCAACCTTCTCGATCTCGGTGCCGCCCTCAGTGGAGGCCATGAACACAACGCGCTTCCTTGAGCGGTCAATGACTGCACCAAGATAGAGCTCGCGCGCCACGTCGGAGCACTGCTCGACCAGGATTGCGCTGACCGGCTGGCCGTGCTTGCCGGTCTGGTAGGTCACCAGCCTGTTTCCCAGCCACTTTCCGGCAAATTCCTCAGCCTCCTGCCTGGATGAGACTACCTTCACACCGCCCGACTTGCCTCTGCCGCCGGCGTATACCTGGCACTTGACAACCGCCCGGCTGCCGCCGAGGCTGTCAAAGGCATCTCCGGTCTCGGAGACGCTGCGGCAGGCGATTCCCCTGGGAACCGGCAGCCCGTAATCAGCAAACAACTTTTTCGACTGGAATTCATGCAAATTCATTGAAAATAACTCCGGCGCGGAAATGCCTTCTGGCAGGAAAGCGCCGTCCTCCTCTCTTTTCCGGATGCAGGACTGTCGGCAGCAGGCCTGAATTCCATCAGGAAATCGGGAATATCCCCGGATAAAACAACCGTTTCCGCCGGATGCTGTCTGACTTGGATGCGGCAGCGAGAAATCTCTCCCTCATTTCACGCCGAAGGGAAAGACTGCGCCGGCAGCGGGCATCCGCCTCTCAGGCATCACGCAGCGGAACACAAAAAAAATTACGGGCTCAATTTGCCGCAACTAAGCGGGATTTTACTCTATTTGGCGCCTCTTAGAATCAAATCATCAAAACAATGCGGAAAAAACGGTGAAAGAGGGCGGCACCTGCACTGTAAAGCACCGGGAAATTACACCGTGATAGAATTGGGTGCATGAAAGGAGAAGCTCTATGGATAAACCCGGCCGGAAAAACAGATCCCTTCGCGCCCTGGCACTGTGCCTCGCGGCGCTCGCCGCCGCTCATGTCTTTCCGGCAGGCGCAGAGGCCTCCGATGCGGTCGGCGGCATCCTGATCTCCTCACCATCCGTTGCAGTATCAGGCGAGTACCGGAGGAAATACGCCTCGGATCTCTTCTCGAGCGCCTTCAGGGGCGATCCAGACAGCATGTACCGGCTGGGGATAATGTACCGTGACGGTGCCGGCCTGCCCCGTAACAGTGAAAATGCAATAGAACTGCTGAAGCGCTCTGCCGGCAGGGGAAATGACAGCGCCGCGAGCGCGCTCGGGCTTTTATACCTCGACAGAAGCGCGGCCGCGCCCGACTATGACGCCGCGGTTGCCGTCCTCAGAGGCGCCGCCGGGCGCGGCTCCTCAGACGCTCAGTACATTCTCTGGACCCTCTACAAGCAGGGGCTCGCCGTAAGGAAGGACCAGGCAATCGCCCTGCAGTATCTCAGGCAGTCGGCGGCAGACCACAACCCGCAGGCCGAGTTTGACCTCGCCTACTGCTACGAGACCGGCTACTGCGGCATAAATCGCGATCTCATCACCGCCCGCCGCCTGTACCGGAACGCCGCCGACGCGGGCATCGCCGGAGCCGCCTACCGCGTCTCCCTCATGATGGAGAACGGAGAGGGCGGAAAGACGGATCCTGCCGGAGCATTCCGCTACATGAAAAAAGCGGCGGATGCCGGTGCCGGAACCGCGGAATACCGCATGGGGCTTTACTATCTGAGCGGCATACAGACGCCGAAATCGCCTGAGAAGGCCGCTGCCATGTTCACCGAGTCGGCAGCCAAGGGCAGCGCCGACGCCATGCTCGCGCTCGGGGATCTCTATCTTGATGGAACCGGCGTCATCAGAAATCCCGGAATGGCCGCATCCCTCTTTGTCCAGGCGGCAAAGTTCGACAAGGAGGCGGCAGGAACAAGACTTGCAGGCCTTTACGCATCTGGAACCGGCGTGAGGAAGAGCAGGAGGAACGTGAGGTTCTGGCTTGAGTTCTCCGCAAGGAGGGGAAATGCCGGTGCGTCATACTTGGCAGGAAAAATGTATGCAACAGGTGACGGCGGCGAGAGGGACTACATCAAAGCCAGGTATTTTCTGAAAAAGGCAGCAGACAGCGGCATAAGGGAAGCAAGGGCGCTGCTTGGCTATCTTTATTCTGAAGGCAAGGGAGGGGAAAGGAACATGGGCATTGCCTGCTCGCTTCTGGAAACAGCCATTGATCCAAGACTTCCGGATGTCAATCAGAAATACGAGGACATCTGTGTGTCCGGCAGATAGACGGCTGTCACAGAAATGAAAAATTTTACAAAGGATTTTTACAGCTTATAAAAATTTTTAATTTTGTTGTTTTTTTCTAAACGCGGCCGGTGATGTGTGATAAAGTGAGGCAGGTTTCAATCCCACTTAAGCATGCGGCTTTCATAGGAAAAACAGCAGTGTTTTTCGAAGGAGATTTTACATGACCGAAGATGTAAAGAAGCAGGAGACGGCAGACGCCTCATCTGACAAGAAGCTGAAGACTGCCGTTCTTACGATCGGTGATCAGCAGATTGAGCTGCCGATTCTGTACGGAACAGAAGGAAATCCTGTAATAGACATCCGAGCCTTGGGAAAGCACGGGTATTTCACCTATGATCCGGGATTCCTGGCTACTGCGTCTTGCCAGTCAAAGATTACGTTCATTGATGGTGCAAAGGGCGTCCTCCTGCACCGCGGATACCCCATTTACGAGCTTGCCATGCAGACAAGCTACATGGAGGTCTGCTACCTGCTCCTGCACAAGGAGCTCCCGAACAGGGAGCAGCTGTCCGAGTTCACCAACCAGGTGAGAAGGCACACCATGGTGCACGAGCAGCTGTCAAAGATGTTCCTGGCCTACAGGCGCGACTCCCATCCTATGGCAATCATGTGCGGTATCGCGGGAGCGCTCTCAGCCTTCTACCACACCAACATCAACATCAATGACCCGAAGGACCGCGAGTCAGTCGCAATCCGCCTCATCGCAAAGATGCCTACCCTTGCGGCCATGTCCTACAAGTACTCCATAGGCCAGCCGTTCATGTACCCGAAGAACAACCTGAGCTACACAGGCAACTTCCTTTACATGATGTTCGCTAATCCCTGCGAGGAGTATGTGGTCAACCCGGTCATCGAGAAGGCCCTGGACCGCATCTTCATCCTCCATGCGGATCACGAGCAGAACGCATCCACCTCCTGCGTGAGGTTCGCGGGAACCACCGGAGCCAACCCGTTCGCCTGCATCGCTGCCGGCATAGCGGCCCTCTGGGGTCCTGCTCACGGCGGCGCCAACGAGGCATGCCTCAGGATGCTCGAGAACATCGGCTCGATTGACCGCATTCCCGAGTTCATCGCAAGGGCCAAGGATCCGAAGGATCCGTTCCGCCTGATGGGCTTCGGCCACCGCGTCTACAAGAACTACGATCCGAGAGCGGTGGTAATGAAGGAGACCTGTCACGAGGTTCTCGAGGAGCTCCACATCCAGAACCACCCGATCCTCGATGTTGCCATGGAGCTCGAGCGCATTGCCCTCTCCGATCCTTACTTCATCGAGAGGAAGCTCTACCCGAACGTGGACTTCTATTCGGGAATCATCCTGAACGCCATCGGCATCCCGACCTCGATGTTCACCGTAATCTTCGCCCTGGCAAGAACCATCGGCTGGATTACCAACTGGATCGAGATGCAGGAGGATCCTTCAAGCAAGATCGGCCGTCCCCGCCAGCTGTACGTCGGCGTGCCGAAGAGAGAGGTTCCGCCTATCTACAGAAGGTAGTTCCGGGAAACGCGGATCAGCAAAGGGAGGCCTCAGGGCCTCCTTTTTTATTGCCTTAGTGATGCAGGCCCGGACTTATCCGCATGTGTATTCCAGCGGAGTACTCCAGCGCACTTTGCTGCAGCCTATCCTGAGATCACGGGACACCGGCTGAAGCTGCCTGCCGTTTCCAGCTCAGGTGCAGCCCGGCAATGCTCACAGAAAGCCTCATCAATGGCTGCTCCTGGGATCCGGAAAGGGCCTGATGATCAAAAAAGGCCGGGGCTGCTCACGCAGCTCCGGCCGTCTTCACCGTCTCATGAAAACTCAGAGATGGAACCTCCGCCTCAGGGCAAGAAGGCCTCCGAGCACGGCGAGGAACGCGGGCGCCATTGAGCCGCCACCGCCGCCGCCCGAGGAGTCAGCGCCGTTCGCATCCTTCTCGCCGGCTTTGGTCCTCTGCTTGTCGTAGCTGACCTTGTAGTCGGAGGAGATTGCCTTGTCCTCGTTGAACGAGCTGTTCTGGAGGAGTACGGTTACGAGGTCTGCGTCCTTGTGCTTTGCCCAGTCGCTCTTGCTGCCGTACCTGTAGGCGGTCGCGAGGATGGTTCCGTTGTCGTTGATGTCAACGGCATCGGAGATGAAGTAGTACTTGCCGTCCTGCTCGCATCCTGACGAAGAGCAGATGTAGTCGTTCAGATCGTACAGCGTGTCGGAGTCGACAGCATAGACAAAGCCGGTCTTGGTTCTCTGTGAGCCGCCGTTGACAGGAGAGGTCTCGGTCGAGAGATCATGCTGTCCGCAGGCGATTCCGGCGCTGTTGATGGAGTTAACGATGATGCTGGCGCCCCTGAACGGGATGTCGGCAATGTTCTTCTTCACGCTGCCGTTCTTGAAGTCATAGATGAATGACTCAATTGGCAGGTTGAGCTCCTTGTCCTTGATATAACGGACAAAGCCGGTGGCATATGATGAGTTTGCCGAATTGAACGTGGTGAGGAGGTAATTCTCGTCGCCGTCGCCCGGATCGTCAATGCCCTTTGCCTTGGAGAAGGACTTCTCGCTGAGGGAGCCGTCCTCGGCAACGCCTACCGTCCACATTCTCGCGACTGCGGTGCCTTCATGATACTCATCGTCCGAAACATAGCCGAACGCGTAAACAGTGCCGTCATCACCCTTCGAGATTGCCCTGACCGAGCCGGTCCTGACGTCATCGTTATCCTTTCTTGAGAGCTGCAGGCTGCCGATAACCTCGCCGTCGGCTCTTACGTGCCAGAGATACGCGTCAGTCTTGAATACCGGGCAGGTGTAAATCCAGTCATTGGTTGCCCAGGCGTCAGTGTCGTAATCACCCTCGCCGATGCAGTAGTAAAGGCTGTTCTTGTCAGTGAGATCGTCAGCGCCGTAGTAGCCGCCGACCAGGTAGCTGCCGTCGTCAAGCTTAAGAGAGGTTACCGCTCCGCCGAACCCCTGCTTGGTCAGCTGGATCTCGGCGCCGTTCTGCCAGACATAGGCATGCCTGACGCCGTGCCCGTCCGCCTTCTCGACATCGGGATCCGGGAGGTTCTTGTATCCGGTCATGAATGACCCGTCATCACCTGCCGAAAGGTAGACGGCTGAGAACTCATCCTGCGCCCCGGAGCCGTTGAAGCTTGAGCTGACATTCGAGACATGGAGGGTCATGTTCCTGCGCCAGGTATATGCGGCGCCGCCGTCCTTCGACCAGAACGCGTCGCAGACGCTGCCGTCATAGATGCACCTCTGCATATAGCTGAAATTGTCAGCTATATCGAAGAGCTCGGGCGACATGTCATAGAAATCCCATGCCCTCGAGGCGTAGGTGCGCGTCAGGGCCTGATCTTCCGTCCTTGCAAGCTTGAACGGGAAGGTATCAGCGCCGGATATCTCGGTCACCGTGAAGTACGGCTGATCCGCGGCCATTGCGGTCACGGACGCAGTCATGGCGGCAGCGATCAAAGACAGTCTGAATTTCATATTCTTATGCA
Source organism: Gammaproteobacteria bacterium UBA2810 (assembly GCA_002351705.1). Classification (GTDB taxonomy): domain Bacteria; phylum Pseudomonadota; class Gammaproteobacteria; order Enterobacterales; family Succinivibrionaceae; genus UBA2810. The sequence goes on from DEHC01000065.1 coordinate 7,394, forward strand.
TATTCTCGTTTCGTTTATCCGGAAATCCGGACATGGTGCAGTGCTCAGTCATGAGTCCGGCTGTACACCGGATTCCAGACGCTCCTTCTCTTCCTCAAGCTCGCCCCATCTGTCAGTAAGCTGCTCGTCAAGGGCATTGGCCTCATCAAGCTCGGCCATGATTTTCTTGATTTCCTCAGGAGTGTGTTCAGTATAGAATCCGGCGGATCCTATTATATTCTGAAGTTCTGAAATTTTCTTCTCGGTTTCCTCTATTTTTCCGGGAAGTTCCCCGAGCTCGCGCTCCTCCTTGTAGGAGAGCTTCCTCTTCTGCCTCTGCCTCTCCTGTCCGGAGGCCGGAGTGCTTGCCGCCGCGGCATTTGCCCCGGAAGAGGCCGCCTCCTTCTCCCTGAGGCGGGCGATCTCGGCCTCGGCCTCCTTGTAGCCGCCGTCGGCAGTGATGATCCTGCCGCCGCCCAGGAAGCACCAGGTCTCGGTCGCGACATTGTCGACAAACCAGCGGTCATGGCTCACCACGATTATCGTGATGCCGAGGCTCGTGAGCATCTCCTCGAGGAGCGAGAGTGTGTCCATGTCAAGATCATTGGTCGGCTCGTCAAGCACCAGGAGGTTGCAGGGCTTCAGGAATATCTTCGCAAGGAGGAGCCTGTTCTTCTCCCCGCCAGAGAGCGCGCTCACCGGAGACACCGCGCGCCTAGGCTCGAAGAGGAAGTCGCTGAGGTAGCTTATGACCGACTTTTTCTTCCCCGCGATCTCGACCTCGGTGCGCCCCGGGGCGATGTTGTCCCTTACGGTGAGGCTCTCCTCGAGCTTGTCCCGGTACTGGTCAAAATAGGCGACCTGCAGCTTCGTGCCGGTCTTTATTGTCCCTGAGTCAGGCTGGATCTCGCCGAGCAGCATCTTGATGAGCGTTGACTTCCCAGCGCCGTTCGGCCCGAGGATCGCAATCTTGTCGCCGCGGAGGACGCTGAAGGAAAAATCCTTTATAAGGCATTTCCCGCCGAGGCTCTTCGAGACATGATCGCCCTCGAAGACAATCTTCCCGGAGAGCTCCGCCTCGCCGACGCTGAGCCGCATCTGCCCCATGCGCTTCCTTCTCTCGGCGTACTCGCGGCGCATCTCCTTGAGCTTCTTCACCCTGCCCTCGTTCCTCGTGAGGCGGGCCTTAATGCCCTTCCTTATCCAGATTTCCTCCTCCGAGAGCCTGCGGTCAAAGTCCGCGTTGGCTATGTCCTCCTTCCTGAGCTCCTCCTCCTTCATTGAGCGGTACTTTGAGTAGTTCCCGGGATACGACCTGATTACCCCGCGGTCGAGCTCCACGATCCTGGTTGCGACGTCATCGATGAACGTCCGGTCGTGGCTGATGAATATCACCGTTCCGCTGTAGGATGAGATGAAGTTCTCGAGCCAGAGTATGGACTCCACGTCAAGGTGGTTGGTGGGCTCGTCGAGGAGGAGCACGGTCGGCTCCGTCACGAGCGCCCTCGAGAGCGAGACCTTCCTGAGCGTTCCGCCCGAGAGCGAGGTCAGGAGCGAGTCCTCCGGAAGGTGCAGATCCGAAATGGTCTTTTTTGCCCGCTCGAGGAACTTCCAGGCGCCGGCGTCCTCAAGCCTCGCGGAGAGCGACACCATTTTTGCAGAGTCGGCATCTCCCGAGGCGCTGTCATACTCGGCAAGGAGCGCAGCCTTCTCAGGCTCTGCGGAGAGCACATAGTCAAGCACGGTGAGCCCCGGATCGCGCGGCGGCTCCTGATCAAGCTCCGCTACCTTCTGCCCGCGCTCCATGGCGAAAATGCCGTCATCAAGCTTCTGCCGGCCGGCTATTACCCGGAAGAGTGTCGACTTCCCGGTTCCGTTTCTTCCGACAAGGCAGAGCCTCTCGCCCTGCTCAACAGAAAGCTCGGCATGATCAAGAAGGGGCGCGGCGCTGAATGACAGCATCGCCCCGCGCACAGTGATTATCGGCATATTTTCCTTACAAGATAGCAGCAGTGAATCTTCGGCGTTCTCCGGTAGTCCTCGGGGATGGTCCTCGCGGTCACATCCTCGGCGCTGAGCCCGAGTCCCTCAACCGCCTCCGGATCAAGCGTGAATCCCCGGTAATTGTTGGAGAAAATGATGAGCCCGTCATCAGTGAGGAGCTCCGAGATAAGGCGCAGCATCTCCAGGTAGTCATCCTGCACGGAGAAAACTCCGGACATGCTCTTCGAATTCGAGAATGTCGGCGGATCAAAGAGCACCAAATCGTACTTCTTACCCTCGTCCTTCGCGGTTCTGAGCCAGCGCACGCAGTCCGCCTTCACGAAGCGGTACCTTGAGGCATCGGAGGTGTCGATGCCGTTGAGCCTGAAGTTCTCCCGGGTCCAGTCGAGGTAGGTCGAGCTCATGTCGACGGACACGACGGAGGCGGCTCCGCCGAGCGCCGCGGCGACGCTTGAGGTCCCAGTGTAGCAGAAGAGGTTGAGAAAGCTCCTGCCCTTCGCGTGCTCCCTGATATAGCGGCGCACCAGGCGGTAGTCAGGGAAGATGCCGGTGTCGATGCGGTCAGTGAGGTTCACGAGGTACTTAACGCCGTACTCGGTTACGAGGAGCTCGAGCCTGTCATCGTGCCCCGATGCCTCGCCGCCCGTGTACTGGTTACCGGCGCTCTGCCTCCTCCTCTGCTTGAGGAAAATCCTCTTTCCCTCAAAGCCTGTGGCCATCCTGACGCACTCGACCATGTCGAGAAGCCTCCGGTGCGCCTCGTACTCCGGAATCTCTTTCGGCGCGCGGTACTCCTGGATGACCGCACAGTCACGGTAAATGTCAATGGCGGCGTTGTAGTCAGGGAGATCCGCGTCATAGGCCCGCCAGGCCTCAGCGCCCTCGCGGGAAGCCCACTTCGAGAGCCTTTTGAAGTTCTTTCTGAACCTGTTGAGGAAGGCGGTAGCAGACTCCGAAAGAGACTCAGCTGAAGGGGCTGCGTTCCCTGATTCAGATGCAGCCTGCCCGCCAGCCTCATCCCTCTCCCTCAGGGAATATACCCTGAGCTCGCAGGAGAGCGAGCCGTTGAAAAGATGGTAGACCTTCGATGCCCGGAGCCTGATGTATGAAAGCAGATCCTTTGATGAGGAAATCACCGCCGCGGTCGAGCCGGGGAACTCCTTCTTAAGCACATCGCCGAGCTCGCGGTAGACGGTCAGGAGGTCCTTGACGTTCCCGAGCCTCTCGCCGTACGGCGGGTTGGTGACCATAACCGCGGGAGCGCCGTCAAAGGGATTTCTGAGATCCCTGAGCTCCGAGACGCCGAAGCTTACGAAGTCCGCGACGCCCGCCTTCTCCGCGTTTTCCCTCGCAATCCCGATAATCTCCGGATCGCGGTCAAAGCCCATAATCTTACCGGGAAGTCCTTTCTCCTGATACTCCCTCGCAGTCTCCTCAGCCTCGGCCCGGACCTTCTCCCAGAGCGCCCCGTCATGGATGAGGAGGTTCGCAAAGCCCAGGCGCTTTCTCCTGAGGCCAGGCGCCATATGGAGCGCCATCAGGGCCGCCTCGATGAGGATTGTCCCGGAGCCGCACATCGGATCGATGAAGTTCGTGCTTCCATCCCAGCCAGATCTTCTCACCATGACGGCCGCGAGGTTCTCCTTGATGGGGGCCGTTCCGGCCTTCGCGCGGTACTCGCGCCGGTGGAGCGACTCGCCGCTGATGTCGATGCTGACGCTCACATGGCTCTTCCGGTCAAGGTGGACATAGATGAGGACATCAGGTTTTTTCCGGTCGACGGAGGGCCGTGAGCCGAGCTTCTTCCTGAAGCGGTCGACTATCGCGTCCTTGACCTTCACCGCACCGTACTCGGTGCTTCTTATCTCGCTGTTCTGCCCCGAGAACGATACCGATATGGTCTTCTCCACCGAGAACAGATCCTCCCAGGCATAGCTGCTGATGCCGAGGTAGAGCGAGAGATCGTCGTCTGCCTCGAAGTCAGTGAGGCTGAAGAGGATCCTCGATGAGAAGCGCGACCACATGGCGCTCCTGTACCCGGTCTCAAGATCGCCGGAGAACGCGACTCCTGCCGTTGTCTCCCTGACGCCGGACGCGCCGAGCTCCGTGAGCTCGGCCGCGAGAAGCTGCTCCATTCCCTTAGGACAGGTCGCAAAATATTTGTACATAGCTGTTGAATCCATTATTCAGAAAGAGAGCGGTCCGCTCCGCCGCCGGGGCCAGGCACCTTGGAGTATGCACTTCAGGGCCGCACAAATTTAGCATGAAAACAGTTTTTCCGCACTGTTTAAGGTGAGGCTCGGGAAGGAGAAGCCGTTTCCGCCTCTCAGCCCTTCCCGTAGGCCGCGCGCACGGTCTCCCAGGCATCGGTCACCTTCTTGCTCTGGTTTTCCATCTGCTCGCGCTCGCCATCGGCCGCGCGGTCAGGATGGTATTTCGCGATAAGCCTGAGGTACGAGCGCCTGATCTCATCTAGCGGCATGCCGGGCTCCGCGTTAAGAACCAGGAGCGCCTCACTGAGATCGGACTTCGGAATGCTCCTCTCATGCTGCCTGAAGAGCGATTTTATAAAGGAGTTCGTTGCGGCGTGGTAATAGTCGAACTGCACGCCGCTCCCCGCCGCACCTTCAGGCTGCTCAGGAGCCGTTTCCTCCGGGGCACCCGCTATAATTGCGCCGCGGTGGAGCTTTCTCTTCATGTTCTCGAGGCGCCTTTTCGACTGCTCGTCGCCACGGGCGGAGGCAAGGCCCAGGAAATACTCAGCGCGCACCCGGTCAAAGCCCGCCCCGTCGGAGTAGAACTTCCCGAGCCTCGCATCGGCGCTTTCCTGCCCCTGGAAGGCCGATGCCTCCAGCCACTCGCGCCCTGCGGTGGTATTCTGCCCGACGCCGATCCCGGAGAGGTACATCACGCCGACCATCTCCTCAGCCTCGCGGTTGTGCATCACGGCAGAGTCATGGAAGCAGCGGAAGGCGGTCGGGAAGTCCTTCTCGACACCCTGCCCGTGATAATACTTGATCCCGAGCCGGAACAACTCCTCCGACTCGGCCGTCGAGGGATCGAGCTTCAGATCGGAGGGCACATGGAACGCGGGCTTCCTCTCATCAATGCTCCCGTCAAGCAGCCTTCTCTTCTCGACGCCCGATCTCACGGAGAGGAACGTTACGGTCCCGGCGAGCAGCAGACCCGAAATAGCGGTCAGGATGAGATAGCCGGTGCCGGAAAACCTGACATAGAGCGCCCCGCAGAACACAAAAGCGAGCCCGAGGACGATGATGAGCGCCGCGCCGGATCTGCTGCGCACAGCCCTTTTAAAAACTTTAAGCATGCTCAATTATAATGTCCAAAAGCCAGACAGCACCGTGCCGCCTGACCGGATCCGTGCAGACAGCGTACTGCCACATTATAGGAATATTCGGATTAAATTTTCGGAGACCGCCATGCCTGACCTGAGCGACAGCGAGCTCTTCCGGAAGGAAGTGAGCGGAATTGAGAAGCTCCCGCAGGACAGAGTCCCCTCCGGCAGAAGGAAGAGAGGCGACCGGGAGTCACTTGCCCTGAGGAGGCAGGCGGCGGAGCACGGCACATTCCGGGAGGAAAGCTCCGGGTTCACCACCGGATATGTGGAGGAAATCGCCCCCGAGGGGATAATCTCCATCCACGACACCGGCGTGCAGGAGCGCGTCCTCCGGAGCCTCCGCCGCGGCGACCTCCGCCCCGAGAGGAGGCTTGATCTGCACAACCACACGCTCGAGCAGGCAAGGCAGGCCGTCATGCACTTCATCTCATCCTCGGTGCTGCTCGGCATCAGAACAGTAATCATCGTTCACGGCAAGGGCGAGTTCTCGAGCCCCAGGGCTTTCCTCAAGAGCCACGTCGCCTCGTGGCTTGCCCAGAGCCCGGACGTAATCGCGGCCGAGACCGCCGCTCCCCGGGACGGGGGCTACGGCGCCGTCTACGTTCTTCTCAGAAAGCGCTGAGAAAAACAAAACACCTTAAGCGGGGAAATTGCCTTCACAGGCCTGCACTATCTGCCCGCAACGGAAGCATCTGGATGGAAGATTCTGATTTAAAAAAGAAAAGACCCGGATAACCGGGCCTTAAGGAATTGGTTGCGGGGGCTAGATTTGAACTAACGACCTTCGGGTTATGAGCCCGACGAGCTACCGGACTGCTCCACCCCGCGTCAACATGGCCATATTATAGAGAGTCACATGAGCTATTGCAAGTATTTTTTGACATTATTCACAAAATATTTTCTTCTGAAAAATGTTTACCGGTATAACAATAGGTTACTAAATAATTATTTTTCAAGAGAAAGCTGTTTTACAGACACTGGATGCATGTTCCGCAGCAAGGAATAAGCAATTGCCGGGCTCTTTGCCGCCTAAGCGGATTGAAGGGATACTCCTGAGACTTTCCGCTGCTCAGTCGCCGATGTCGATAATAAGGTTGGGATCGAAGCCGGTGTGCTCGGCATCGATATACCCGAGGGGATTGCACACCACGCGGCAGTCCCCGATCATATAGTCGGATCTCGCATGCACATGGCCGTGGAACCAGTACTTGATGTTCGGGTGGGCAAGAATGAAGCCGTCAAGATCATTGGCGAAAGCTGCCGCAAGAACGAGCTCCCTTGACTTCTCCGGGACCGAGAGCAGCGACGGGGCATGATGGGTCATGACGACAATCCTGCAGTCAGGATTATCCCTGCAGACCTGGTCAATATACTCCTTGCTCTTCCTGAAGCAGCGCTCGAAATCGCAGGGCTCCATCGGCACTACGTCATCGGGGTTCTCCTCGCTGGGATCCCGGTCGCTCTTGCGGAAATTCTCCCTCGCGTAGACGAAGTCGTTCATCATCTGCTGGGCGTATTCCTCGACATAGTACTTGCTCTCCGTGCCGAAAAGCTCGTAGTTGGTCCAGAGCGTGCAGCCGACGAAGATGGTGTTGCCGAAGCGCTTGCAGTCGTTCTCAAGGAAGGACACATCGGAGTCCAGGGGAAAAGCCTTCCTCAGGCGCGCTATCAGGTACTCAAGAGAGTGGTTCTCGTCGTTGTAGACCACATGGTTGCCGGCGACAATTAGGCCCTTCTTGATGGTCGGGACCAGATCCTCATAGAAGGAGAAATATCCGCTGATGTCACCCATAATGAGCGTAAGGCAGTCATCCGGCGAAGGCGGAAGAACATAGCTCTCATTGAGATCAAGATGAAGATCGGATAAAACTCTAACTTTCATGGACTGCAGGTCAGCGATTTTTTGTAAAACGACGCCTCATTATAGCATTGACGCACAATAAACACTCAGGCGCGGGGTAGGAAAATCCCAAAATAGGCTCACGTATCACGAAAAAAGGCGGGATCAATTCCCGCCTTCTGCTGACTTTATGTTCCGGACCGGAACTTATGCCTTGTTCTTCTTCTCGAAGAAGCCGTCAGGAATTCTTCTGTGAAGCTCCTGCAGCGAGCGCACGCTCTGGGTCTCGTCGATAGGAAGCGCGAGAACCGAGGCGACAGCCGCGTTCATGGTCGTGGTATAGGCGACCTTGTACTGGAGGGCTGCCCTTCTGAGCTGCTTGGAGTCCTCGATGGAGCGCCTTCCCTCGGTCGTATTGATGATGAAGTCGTAGTCGCCGTTCTTGACAAAGTCAAGGATGTTCGGGCGTCCCTCATACACCTTGTTGACCTCGCGGCAGGCAATGCCTGCGTCGCGCAGGGTCTTCGCGGTCCCGTGGGTGGCGTCAAGCGTGAAGCCCGCGTCGATGAGCTTGTAGGCAAGCTGCACCAGGCGGCCCTTGTCGCTCTTCCTGACGGAGAGGAGCACGCGGCCGGAGCGCGGCAGAGTGACGTCTGCGGCAAGCTGCGACTTGGCATAGGCCTCGGCGAAGGACTCGCCGACGCCCATGACCTCGCCGGTGGACCTCATCTCGGGTCCGAGCAGCGGATCAACTCCCGGGAACTTGTTGAACGGGAGCACAACCTCCTTGACGCTGAAGTAAGGAGGGATGATCTCCCTGGTGAGTCCCTGAGATGCCATGGTCTTGCCGGTCATGATCCTAGCGGCAATCTTCGCAAGGGGAACTCCGGTTGCCTTCGATACGAACGGAACGGTTCTTGCGGCACGCGGATTAACCTCGATGAGGTAGATGTCGTTGTCCTTGATGCCGAACTGGACGTTCATGAGGCCCCTGACCTGCAGCTCGAACGCAAGGCGGGACACCTGATCGCGGATGCGGTCCTGGATCTCGTGCGACAGGGTGTTGGGCGGCAGGGAGCAGCTGGAGTCGCCCGAGTGGACGCCGCACTGCTCGACATGCTCCATGATTCCGCCGACGATGCACTGCTCGCCGTCGCAGAGCGCGTCAACGTCGACCTCGGTCGCATCGGAGAGGAAGCGGTCAAGGAGGACAGGAGACTCGTTGGAGACGATTACGGCCTCCTTGAAGTAGCGGCGCAGGTCGGTCTCGTCATAGACGATTTCCATGGCGCGGCCGCCGAGGACATAGGAGGGTCTTACCACCAGAGGATAGGAGATGCGGTTTGCGACCTGCACAGCCTCCTCGATGGTGGTTGCGGTGCCGTTCTGCGGCTGCAGGAGGTTGAGGCGCTTCACAGCCTGCTGGAAGCGCTCTCTGTCCTCGGCGCGGTCAATCGCGTCAGGGCTGGTGCCGATGATGGGCACGCCGGCAGCCTCGAGGGCTCTCGAGAGCTTGAGCGGGGTCTGTCCGCCGAACTGGACGATTACTCCGGCAGGCTTCTCGACGCGGCAGATCTCGAGGACATCCTCAAGGGTGACAGGCTCGAAATAAAGCCTGTCCGAGGTGTCGTAGTCGGTTGACACGGTCTCGGGGTTGCAGTTGACCATGATGGTCTCATAGCCGTCATCGCGGAGCGCGAGAGCGGCATGGACGCAGCAGAAGTCGAACTCGATGCCCTGGCCGATTCTGTTCGGTCCGCCGCCGAGGATGACGATCTTCTTCCTGTCTGACGGGCAGGACTCGTCCTCCTCGTCATATGTAGAGTACATGTAGGCGGTGGAGGTCTCGAACTCAGCGGCGCAGGTGTCGACGCGCTTGTAGACAGGGAGCACGCCGTACTGGTAGCGGAGCTTCCTGACCTCATTCTCCGAGACGCCGAGGAGCTTCGCCAGGCGCTTGTCGCCGAAGCCCTTCTTCTTGAGGGTCCTCATGAACTCTGCGTTCATGCCGGTCATGCCGCCCCTCACTACCTGCTCCTCGAGCTTGATGAGCTCCTCGATCTGGACAAGGAACCACGGATCAATCGCAGTGTACTGGTAGACCTCCTCGACGCTCATTCCGCGGCGGAAGGCATCGCCGATGTACCACACCCTGTGCGAGCCGGCATTCTGCAGCTCATGGACAAGCTTGGCCTGATCATCATCCTCGCCCATCTCCGGATCGAGGCCGGTCTTCCCGATCTCAAGCCCGCGGAGCGCTTTCTGCAGCGACTCCTGGAAGGTGCGGCCGATGGCCATGACCTCGCCGACCGACTTCATCTGGGTGGTCAGGCGGTCATCAGCATCAGGGAACTTCTCGAAATTGAAGCGGGGAACCTTGGTGACGACATAGTCGAGGGTCGGCTCGAACGAGCAGGGAGTCTTGTCTCCGGTGATGTCGTTCTTGAGCTCGTCGAGGGTATAGCCTACGGCAAGCTTCGCGGCAACCTTCGCGATCGGGAAGCCGGTGGCCTTCGATGCAAGTGCTGAGGAGCGGGATACGCGCGGGTTCATCTCGATGACGACCATGCGCCCGTCCTTCGGGTTGATGCCGAACTGGACGTTTGAGCCGCCGGTGTCGACGCCGATCTCGCGGAGAATGGCGATCGCCGCGTCACGCATCAGCTGGTATTCCTTGTCGGTCAGGGTCTGCGCCGGAGCCACGGTGATGGAGTCGCCAGTGTGGATGCCCATCGGGTCAAAGTTCTCGATGGAGCAGACGATGATGCAGTTGTCCTTTCTGTCGCGGACAACCTCCATCTCGTACTCCTTCCAGCCGATGAGCGACTCGTCTATGAGAAGCTCGTGGGTCGGGGAGAGATCAAGTCCTCTCTTGCAGATCGAGACGAAGTCCTCGGGGTTGTAGGCGATTCCGCCGCCCGAGCCGCCCATGGTGAATGACGGGCGGATGATGCAGGGGAACCCTACATGCTTCTGCACGTCCCAGGCCTCGTCCATGCTGTGGGCGATGCCGGCCTTCGGGCAGGAAAGCCCGATCTTCTTCATGGCCTCATCGAACCTCTCGCGGTTCTCGGCCTTGTCGATGGCGTCTGCGGTCGCGCCGATCATCTCGACGCCGTACTTCTTAAGCACGCCGTGCTTCTCGAGGGCAAGCGCGCAGTTGAGCGCGGTCTGTCCGCCCATGGTGGGAAGGATGGCGTCCGGGCGCTCCTTGGCGATAATCTTCTCGACCACCTGCCACTTGATCGGCTCGATGTAGGTCGCGTCGGCCATGTCAGGATCGGTCATGATCGTCGCAGGGTTGGAGTTAACCAGGGTGACCCTGTAGCCTTCCTGACGGAGGGCCTTGCACGCCTGTGCACCTGAATAGTCAAACTCGCATGCCTGCCCGATCACGATCGGACCTGCACCGATAATCATAATGCTCTTTAGATCTGTACGCTTTGGCATTTTATTAGGCCCTGCCCCGATAAGTCTTCATCAAATCTACGAAATGGTCGAAAAGCGGCGAGACGTCATGCGGTCCCGGGCTTGCCTCAGGATGGCCCTGGAAGCTGAACGCAGGAGTGTCGGTGCGCTCGATTCCCTGCAGCGATCCGTCGAAGAGCGACCTGTGGGTCGGCTTCAGGCAGGGGGGAAGCGAGTCCTCGTCAACCGCAAAGCCGTGGTTCTGGCTGGTGATCATCACCCTGCCGGTCTCAAGATCCTTTACCGGATGGTTTGCCCCGTGGTGGCCGAACTTCATCTTGACGGTCTTCGCGCCGGAGGCGAGAGCCAGGATCTGGTGCCCGAGGCAGATGCCGAATACCGGAACCTTCTTCTCGAGAATCTTCCTCACGGCCTCGATGGCATAGGTGCATGGCTCCGGATCGCCGGGGCCGTTCGAGAGGAACACGCCGTCCGGGTTCATGGCAAGGACGTCCTCTGCGGGAGTGGTTGCCGGAACAACTGTGAGACGGCAGCCGTGCTCCGCGAGAATACGGAGGATGTTGCGCTTGATGCCGAAATCATAGGCTACGACGTTGAACTCGGTCTTCTCGACGTTGTGGTAGCCCTCGCCGAGCTTCCAGGTGCCGATGTGCCACTCATAGGGCTTGGCGGTCGTGACTACGGAGGCAAGATCCATTCCCTTGAGTCCCGGGAACTCGCGCGCCTTCTTCAGGGCCTCCTCCTCGGACGGGTTCTCGTCGGCGATCAGGCAGCCCCTCTGCGCGCCCTTGGTGCGGAGAATGCGTGTCAGCTTTCTGGTGTCGATGTCGCTGATGGCGACTACGCCGTGCTGCTTCAGATAGTCAGGAAGCGAACAGGTTGAGCGGAAGTTCGAAGGAATAAGGGGAAGGGAGTGAATGATAAGGGCTGCGGCCTGAATCCTGTCGGATTCCTCATCCTCATCATTAGTTCCGGTGTTTCCGATATGAGGATAAGTCAGGGTAACAAGCTGCTTAGAGTAAGACGGGTCAGTCAGGATTTCCTGATAGCCGGTCATGGCGGTGTTGAACACCACCTCTCCGGCAGAGCACCCGTCCGCGCCTATTGAAACCCCCCTGAACACTGTGCCGTCTTCCAGCACCAGCAGTGCAGAATGATTCAAGATGACCTCCGAACTAGTTTTATATAATCGAGCTGTCAGCACACTCTCGGCATGCGGGCAAAATTCCCGACATTTTACCCTTATTTTACAGAAATTAAAACAGAGATCACAGCCTGAATATTTTTCCATCCTCCAGTGACAGGCTCCGGAGCAATGCTATACAGGTTACTTTATGAGCATATGCCACCGCTCCCGGGACATGCGCGGAAAATTCTATATAATCCACATGCCTGCACACGCGGGAGGACGGCAGTCGGCCTGTCCGGCTGCCAGGTGTTTTTGTCTTAGCAAGACGGAACGACAATGAGAATCTTTAAAACTATATTTGCAGTACTGCTGGGCTGCTCTGCCGCCCTTTCGGCCAATGCGGGAGAAGATAAAGTAGTTCATATTTACAACTGGAACGACTACATGGATGAGACTTCGCTTCAGGCCTTCGAGAAGGAGACCGGAATCAAGCCCACCTATGACATCTTCGACGGCAATGAGATCCTCCAGGCCAAGGTCCTGGCCGGCTCCACCGGTTACGACATCGTCGCCCCGGGCTCAAACTTCCTGAAGCGCCAGATCCAGGCGGGCGCGCTCGAGAAGTTCGACAAGTCGAAGCTGCCTAATTTCAAGAACCTTGATCCGATTATCCTCGAGAAGATGCAGCGATCCGATCCGGGCAACGACTACGCCATACCGTACCTCGTAGGCTCCACCGGAATCGGCTACAACGCCGGCAAGCTCGAGGAAATCTTCGGCAAGGGCTTCGTCCCCGACTCCTGGGACATCCTCTTCAAGAAGGAGAACGCCGAGAAGCTGAGCGCCTGCGGCATCGGCATGCTCAACGAGCCTACCGAGATTTTCGCGACTACCCTGCACTATCTGAAGCTCAACGAGAACTCAACGGATCCGAAGGACTACAAGGCAGCCTTTGACAAGCTCCTTGAGATCCGCCCCTATATAAGGTATTTCCACTCCACCCAGATCCTGAACGATCTCGCCTCGGGCGACATCTGCATCGCGATTGGCTGGTCCGGCGACATCATCCAGGCCTCGAAGAAGGCCAAGGCCTCCGGAAGCGGCGTTGATCTCAGGTACATGGTCCCGAAGGAGGGCGCCCTGATGTACATCGACACCATGGCCATCACCGCTGACGCTCCGGACAAGGAGAATGCCTACACCTTCCTCAACTTCGTCATGCGCCCCGACATCATGGCCAGCATCTCCGGATATACCGCCAACATGTCAGGCAACAAGGCAGCATTCGAATTCATCGATCCAGCTGTCAGATCGAACCCTAACGTCTTCTTCCCCGAGGATCTCCTGAAGAAGATGTATACCATCGACCTCATCCCGCCAAAGATGCTCAAGAAACTCAACAGGATGTGGACCAAGATCAAGACCACGAAGCCCGAGAACTGAAAACAGAGTTCTGTTTAGGATAAAAAGAGCCCCGGGAGCCTTGCGGCCTCCGGGGCTTTTCCTATTGAGCCTGCAAATAAGGCCTTTCTCAGTTCAGCCCGAGCACATCGGTCATGGAATAAAGGCCCGGCTTCTGGCCGCGGAGCCACAGAGCGGCCTTCACCGCGCCGTCGGAGAACGTGCGCCTGCTGAATGCCTTGTGGGTAATCTCGACAGCCTCACCGCCGTTCACGAACATCGCAGTGTGCTCGCCGACAATGTCGCCAGCACGGATGGAGGAGAAGCCGATGGTGTCCTTCTTCCTCGCACCGACGATGCCGTTCCTGCCCTTGACTGCCACAGCTTCAAAGTCAAGGCCCTGCGCCTCGGCGATTACCTTGCCCATGGAAAGAGCGGTGCCGGACGGAGCGTCAACCTTCTTGTTGTGATGGGCCTCGACAATCTCCACGTCGCTGCCCTTCAGGACCGTGGCGGCCTTCCTGAGGAGGCTGAACACGAGGTTCACGCCGATGCTGTAGTTTGACGAGAAGCAGATGGGGATCTGCACAGAGGCGGCCTCGATCTTCTGGATCTGGTGCTGAACGAAGCCGGTGGTGCCGAGGACGAGAAGCTTCCCGGAGTTCTTGGCGGTAACCAGGGTCTGCATGGAGGCGAGCGGGCGGGTGAAGTCAATTACCGCGTCAATGCCGTCAAGGACCTTTGAAAGATCGGAGACGATGGCAATGCCGTTCTTGCCGGTGCCTGCAACCTCGCCTGAGTCGCTTCCGACGAGTGAGCTCTCTGGATCCTCAACCGCAGCAGCGAGAACTGCCTCCTCGGTGTCAAGAAGTGACGCAATGATTGATCTGCCCATGCGCCCGCCGGCGCCCATAACAGCAACACGAAGCTTGTCTGTCATAACTACCTCATCTTAATCAGCATAAGAATGCCAGGCGGACGCCGGATCTCTCACGGGCCGCCATGGATTCTGAGTTTTTTACTTGGCGATCCCGAGAAGCTCGATCTCGAAGATAAGAACCTGGAACGGAGGGATGCCGTGGGTTCCCGACTCGCCGTAGGCGAGATTGTAAGGAAGCGCGACACGCCACTTGGATCCGACCGGCATCATCTGCAGGACCTCGACCCAGCCAGGGATTACCTGGGTGACGCCGAAGGTTGCGGGACTGCCGCGGTTTACCGAGCTGTCGAACACCTGCCCGTTGGGGAAGGTGCCGTGATAGTGGACGGTGACACGGTCGGTCTTCTGTGGCCTGGGGCCGTTCCCTTCCTTGAGGATCTCGTACTGAACGCCTGACTCAGTGACATGAACGCCTTCCTTCTTCGCGTTCACACGGAGGAACGCCTCGCCCTCTTCCCTGACAGCGGCATATCTCTTCTCGGCGATGGTCTTTGACTCCTCGCCGTACTGGCGGAACGCCTCGTTGAGCTCCTCCTGTGAATAGGCGAGGTTCTGCCCGCCGACCTCGTCAATAATGCCGCGGGCAAGCTCCTCTGCATCATATCCTGCGGTGAGCTGGGAGTTGAGAGACTCGGCGAACTGTGAGCCGAGCTGGCGGCCGATGCCGTAGCTGAAACGCTTCAGGGCTTCCTTGAAATCCATTTATAGTCCTCTGGTTGAAAATGATGCCGGCAGGTCCTTGTGCCTCCCGGCTCTGTGAATTCACTTGTGGTAGCAGGAGGCGGTAATGCCCAGCTTCCCGACTGCATACTGGTAGTTGTCCCAGTTCTTCTCAACCGCTTCCTGGTAGTCCTTCATCCTCTCACTGGTCATAGGATGGATTTTCTCGTACTCATTGTCAGAGCGGTCGCGGAGGGAGTTCATGTACACCAGGGCCACATCAGGCTTGAAGCCGGCCTTCGCTAGATACTCGGCCGCAAGGATGTCTGCCTCCTTTTCCTGCTCCGGAGTGAAGGCAAGCGGAGTCTCGGAACCGTCAGCGTTGAACATGTAGCGGACACGGTCATGGAAGGCGTTGTCAGTCTCATAGAAAGGCGCAGGCTCCTCGTTCTCCTTCACCACAGGATCGCCCGAGAGCCTTTCCTCGAAATGTCTGGAGAAATAGTGGCCGAACTGGTGGGCAACGATGTAGGCAAGGTACTCCTGGTTGCCCTCGGCGAACTTCACGAGCCCCTCGCTCGCGTAAATCTCGCCTGACTTTAGAATGAAGATATAAGGCCTGTCGTCGCGGTTCACCCTGACCTTCCAGTCGACGAAGGATGACTCGAACATGTAGTTCATGGAATGGAGGAGAGTGTCAACCACGCACTTGACGATCACGTCGTCAGACATGCTCATGGTCTCCTTTTCCTTCCCGATCCGGTGACCGACGCTGCCTGCGATCTGCTTTACCTGTTTGTCCTGGATGTTCACCGTGAACTCACGGCCGGTGACAGTGGTTACCTGTTCAGTTGAGATGCATCCGCCAAGCATCAGGGCCGCGGTGCAGAAAAATGACATGGCAAGTTTACGCATTATGATCATTCCTCCATCAGCCGGACGATTATAGCAGAGCGGATAATCGTATTCTTTGACTTTCCGCCCCTTTTCGGAAGGCATGAATGCACGGACAATAAACTATAAAGTCAGAAAGATTACCTCATTTAACTTCGGAATAATGTGTAAACTTCCTTACTTTGCTGTCGCCATTAAAAACAAGAGCCAGTTTAAGAACAGATTTGGCGGGCAAAGTATCTCCATACCTTCTGCGCTTGATCTGTTCTATTGCTTCCTGAAGTTTTTTCTCACAATCTGCTTCTGTTTCAGCATATTTGAGCTCAATTACAATACGACGATGTTCGTACTCAAGAACCAAGTCAGCTCTGCCCTCAGCGCTTTGAACCTCTGTAAGGACCGGCTGATCTGCCCCAATCATAAAAGCCTGAAGAATTCCCTGAATGGTCTTTTCTGTTAATTTTTTATAATCCTCATAGCTTATCGTGTTCATCAGACTGTTAAGCTTATTGACGATTTCCTCAGCCGATTCTTCAGAAAAAAACCTTTCATTAGTGATTTTGGATAAATTTACATTGTGAAAGAGCTTTTTTGACAATAGTTTTGTCAGAGATCGGCGCACCTCATTATTCGGCATGCCAAGTCTTACAGCACCACCATCAGGAACTGGTGAACGGGTTGTAAGGTACCCGGTCTGACACATCAGTACTTCCTGTTTCATATTCAGAAGCGATGTGGGATTCTGAAAATAGTCGTTATCTATATAGATATCCTCGGCATAGTCATTAAGTCTGATAATGTGAGTTTCGAGATATCTTGCAAGAATTGAAGGCACTCCTCCGCTCTCATACCAGTAGTCGTCAAACTTCACTTTTTTTCTTGAGGCAACATCTCTGAAAAAGCTATTTACAGACCATGTGGAATAAACTTTATTCACATATTCGTCATCAAAACAATAGCCATCATATTCTTCAGAGAGTTTATCAAGGAGTTCATCTCTCTGTGTTTCTGTAACCTGCTCCACTGAGATTCCATTACTAAATGACACGGCAAGATTGATGTAATCAATATAGTATTTTCGAAGTTCTTCTTTCGTAAATCCGATTATTGTCGACACAGGAGCGTAATAGCTCATATCCTTTATATCAGAGCCAACTGAAAAAATTGAAAGATCCTTCAGCCTTGTCACACCTGTTATTCCAAGGAACCTGATTGAAGGATCCCCTTTCATCACACCGTATAGTTCTCTCATCGCAGTTCTGAACGTTTCATACAATTCAGGATTATTTATGTTTGCTGCAAGCTGTGCGTCGTATTCATCCATGAGAATTACTATCTTCTTTCTTTTCAACCTCAAGGCACGAAGAAGGGATTTCATTGAACGCAAAGGTCTTTCCTGTGAATCATACTCAATGCCGTTGAGACTGGCGAATTCTGAAATTGAGTCATCAAAGTCAGCACAGAAAGTTTTATAATCAGTGCAGCTGAACCCCAAAAAGTTCAAAACAAGAACAGGATACTTGTCATCAGTCCATCTGTCATGAATCCACGTATTCCTGAAATATGGCTCCACGCCCTCCTCGAAAAGAGTACCTATGGTATCAAGCATAAGAGATTTGCCAAAGCGGCGAGGCCTTGAGATAAATACCCTTCTGTCTTGCAGAAGATTAAAGATCTGCTCCGTTTTATCGATGTAGATATAGTTAGAATCAATCAAATCTCTGAAACTCTGGGTTTGCGCTATTCCTCTCATGGTTCACCTCAAATTAGTTCATGGGCACCGGTTTATCTTATATTTTAAGATGAACGAACCACAATGGAAAATTTTACTTGGCAACTGAAAGTGCAAGAAGAATAACATACAAAAATACAGACATATAAGTGATTTTCCGAGGATTCTTAATCGGCCGTCTGGAGTCGGCGATACCGAACACGGCCAAATTCGCAAGCAGGTAGCTGGAACATCACCTGTTTTCATAAGAATAATCATGCAATCTGCTTATTGGCATAGGTATCCGATGGAAACATGATGACG
This sequence comes from Gammaproteobacteria bacterium UBA2810, assembly GCA_002351705.1. Classification (GTDB taxonomy): domain Bacteria; phylum Pseudomonadota; class Gammaproteobacteria; order Enterobacterales; family Succinivibrionaceae; genus UBA2810. The sequence goes on from DEHC01000065.1 coordinate 25,063, forward strand.
AAATTACAGCAATAGTTCTCAGTAGAGTTAAACACGCCGGAGGATGGAGGATGGCGGCAAAACCGCGGTCAAGTATCACACCTTCGATTTCAATAATACAGAAGCTCTTCAAGGAGATTTCTGGAATGCCGACAATTTAAAGGTTCATAGAAAAATCACGATGAGAAGCACATAAAAACGACCCAATTTTAGTGTATGCTGTATTTAATTATGACAGCATGTGAGTGCTATGATTTCACAGAAAAAGATGGATAAAAATCTGGAAAATTTCCATAATTTGGGATTCCCTTCAGCTGATGCGCTGATTGAATATCACGACTCCAGGCAAGATGTTCAGAATGCATTGGATTACGAGAAGGCCTATTCCAGCCTGATCGAAAGAGTCAAAGATAAGCCACACGATGCAAAAATAAAGTTTTTAATCAAACAGATGACGAAACTGAGAAGTATGGTAGATGAGTTTTCTCTTGTCAGGGATATGTACAAATTTCCAGACAGAACTCCTTCCCCTGAAATGGTACAAGCACTGCATCTTACCAAGCATGAAGTAGAAAGGAACAATGAAATTTTAGCCAATCTCATGGTTTACCGTTACGAAAATCATATCAGTATTCTCGATGACAATGAATTGGCCGTGTCTGGCAAAGCATTAGCAGAGATGGTCGGCAAAATAGATGAACGAAATGCAAAGGAACATGTTAAAGCAGAGAAAAAATACTATGACGAGCACCCTGACGAATATGCGAGGAAACTGTATAAAGAGAAGGAAAATTTTAGAGAAACTATTGAGATTATTGGAAAAGCAGACGAGATTATTAAATCGTACAGCAGGAATGACGCTTAAATTATACTGGAGATTAAACTCACATGGATATATTGCTTAGTGATGAGTTTATAGCACAGATTGAAGCAATTTCAAAAATTGTGCTTGTACGCCAGAATGAAGATTTTATAGTATTTAGCAGAAGAATAGCATATCTATTAAAAGGTCTTTCTGAATGTCAAAAAATTGATGGACTTAAATTAGGTCTAAGGGATCACGGTGGAGAAATAGAAGGCAGATTACGCGAGCCGTTGGAATTCTGCATTTCCAGAGATTTGGATAACACTCATAGGCAGGTAACCCCAAAACGGCCCACCAGAAACCGCTGTAAGCAATAAATTAAAACGTTATCCTAATTTTTCCTATCTAAAAACGGACAATTAAATGATTCAGGAACATCTGCTGATTATCGCATGCCTCGACAGCATCAGGACAGACCGCGATCTCCTGCTAGAGGAAAAAGCGAGGATAGAGTCAAAGAAGGACAGAGTAAGGGCAATGCCGGCATTTACCGGCAGCGTGCCGGATGGCTCGCCTTTCGGGAGCACTCTGCTGCTTGACGGAGGAAAAGTAATTTCAGGGCTCCCAGCTCCGTTTGAGAACGCTGAGGTGCTGACAGATCCCGCTGATGTTACCGCACACCTAAAGGACGGCAGGTACGCCGCCGTCATCACCGATCCTGCCTACCTCAACATCGTCTCCTCCATCGCCCAGGTTCTCTTTTTTGACCGGCCGCTTGCCGAGCACTACGAGAGGCAGTTCAGGGAGGCGCTGAAGTTCATCAATGATGAGGAGCTTTCTCTTGTCAGGAAGACCGTCATCATGAATGAGGGCATCTGCGACGCAACCGAAGGGACAAAGAAGTTCATGAGGTTCCAGATGAAGCTCTTCGTGCAGTACGACAAAACCGAATGACGGGAAGAACCGGCATCAATAGACTAAAATTGCCGGTATGCCGCTTCATTTTTAACAGATTATTTTCCGGGCTGTTTAAGGAAAGGACGGCCCCAGGAGCAGGAGGCAGGGATGGCAGAAACAGTTAAGGAGCTGACAGAGAAGCTCGTAAGGTGCCGCTCGGTAACACCGTCTGACGCAGGAGCGCAGGACATACTGGAAAATTTCCTCAAAAATTCCCTCAAGGCTCCAGTAACGGAGCACCTTGACTGGGAGAACACCCGCAACCTCTTCATTCACGAGGACCGCCCCGGCAAGGTTTTCTGCTTCCTGGGGCACACCGACGTGGTGCCGCCCGGTGACATTAAGCTCTGGAAGCATGAGCCGTTCAATGTGACTGAGGACGGCGGCAGGCTCTACGGGCGCGGCGTCGCCGACATGAAAGGCTCCGATGCCGCCATGGCATGTGCCATGGCAGAGTTCCGCAGCCTGCACCCGGACGCTGGGGTCTCGCTTGCCTATCTCGTAACATCGGACGAGGAAGGAAAGGGAACCTACGGGATAAAGAAAGTCATTGAGGAGTTCCGGGAAAGGCAGCAGAGGATCGACTGCTGCCTCGTCGGGGAGCCCAGCTCGTCAAAACTCGTCGGAGACACGATAAAGAACGGAAGGAGAGGCTCTGTAACCGCGGAGATCACCTTCCACGGCACCGCGGGACACGTGGCCTACCCTGACAAGATCCACAACCCTGTGCATGATCTCGTGAAGGCCGCGCATCTCCTCACAGAAGCCGTATGGGACAGGGGAAATGACTTCATGCCACCGACCAGCATGCAGATCCCCAATATCAAAGGCGGAGTAGGCGTCAACAACATGGTTCCGGAAAGCGCCTCGATGGAGATCAACTGGCGCTACTCCTCGGAGACCAGCGCAGCTGAGATCAGGAAGAGAACCGAGGAGATCCTCGCCTCCTGCTCAGACAGATTCGAGGCGGAGTGGGATTTGAGCGGCGAGCCCTTTCTCTCGACAGACGGACTGGTCCTTGAGGCCGCAAAGGCAGCCATAAAGGAGATACAGGGATTCGATCCGCTGCTCTCGACAGGCGGCGGCACCTCGGACGGACGCTTCATGGCGAAGATCTGCCCGGATCTCATCGAGCTCGGGCCCACGAACGGCAGCATCCACAAGATCGACGAGAACATCGGTAAGGACGAGCTTGACGTCCTGGAGAGAATTTACCTGAGGCTGCTCGAGAACCTTTTCGCGAGCTGACGAGCCTTCCTCCCCGGCGTCTCCTCACCATGCCGCCGGGGACCGAAAAATCCACAGCCAGTCAGTTTTTCACAGACACACACTATTGCAGGAACACCATGAACAGCAAATTCGGACTTATCACCGGAACTGACCAGTCAGAGCTTAAGGAAGTGCCGGACAATCCTGGCTTCCTCGCCCTCCCTGAGGCGGGGACTGCCTTCCGGGAAATGCAGAAGGCTGCCGAGAAAGACGGGATTGATCTTAAAATCGCCTCCTCCTACAGGGATTTCCAGAGGCAGCTCACGATCTGGAACGCCAAGTACGACGGCGAGAGGCCGGTCCTTGACTGGAGAAACAGGCCGGTTGACATCTCAAGGCTCACCGGAGTCGAGCTCGTCTGCGCCATCCTCTTCTGGTCAGCTCTCCCCGGCACCAGCCGCCACCATTTCGGCACGGATTTCGATGTGTATGCCCCGAAGCTCGCGCCCGAGGGATACCAGCTCAAGCTTGAGACCGAGGAGTACGGTAAAGGCGGGGTCTATCATCAGCTCACCGGATGGCTTGACGCCAATATGGAGAAGTTCGGCTTCTTCAGGCCGTTCACCGACGATGCAAAAGTCACGGTAGGCACCGAGCTCTGGCACATAAGCTACAGGAAGACCGCCACGGAGCTCGCTAAAATCCAGCAGGAGAGCAAGGAGGACTTCAGGAAGTTCATCGGCGGGCAGGATATTGCGGGAAGAGCAGTAATCACCTGCATGATCGACGACATCTTCAGCGAGTTCCTCGCTGCCTGACCGCACCGCCCGGCGCATTCCGGCAGCGCCATGCCGGTGCCTCTTCAGAAACGCATAAAGCCGCGGAACTTTCATTCCGCGGCTCTTTCATTCCGGCTCAAAGCCGGAGCAGCAGGGACTCTTTGCCTTAAGCGGGCCTTACATCCTCTGCCTTGACATCCTCAGGCTCGTCTGACTTTGCCTCAGCCTTCGGAGCCTCCTTTGCGGGCTCTGCCGGAGTCTCCTCGGGAGGAAGCTCGACGCCTGCGGTCTCGAGGATGAGCCTGTTCATGCGCCTTACGAATCCTGCCGGATCCTTGAGGCCGCCTGACTCGCCGAGAAGCGCCTGCTGGTACAGAAGGTCTGCCCACTCCTTGAACTTCGCCTCGTCAGACTCCTCTGCGACCTTCTTGACCAGAGGGTGATCCGGGTTGATCTCAAGGATGTACTTCACATCGGGGATCTGCTGGCCCATGGCCCTCATCAGGTTGACCATGTGGGCGCTCTGTCCCGGCTGATCCGGAACAACGCAGGAAGGAGTGCCGACCAGGCGGTCAGTAACCTTGACATCGGAGACCTGGGTTCCGAGAGCGGCCTTGAAGCGGTCGACGAGGCCCTTGTTGGCCTTCTGGGACTCCTCAAGCTTCTTCTTGTCCTCAGCGTCAGCGAGGTCGCCGAGCTCAAGATCATCGCCTGCGGCATTGACGAACTTCTTGCCGCTGTACTCGGTAAGGTTGCTCATCAGCCACTCATCGATACGGTCGGTGAGGAGCAGGACCTCAACGCCCTTCTTCTTCAGGAGCTCAAGGTGCGAGCTGTTGACTGCCGACTCATAGCTGTCCGCGATGATGTAGTAGATGTTCTTCTGCTTGTCCTTCATCCTCGAAATGTAGTCATCGAGGCTTACGGTCTGGGCAGAGCTGTTGGTGTAGGTTGAGGCGAAGCGGAGAAGCTTTGCGACATTCTCGCGGTTCTCGTAGTCCTCTACCGGGCCTTCCTTCATTACCCTGCCGAACTCGGTCCAGAACTTCTGGTATTTCTCCGGATCATCCTTTGAGAGCTTCTCAAGCATGTTGAGAACGCGCTTGGTGCAGGCCTTGCGCAGCTGGCTTGTAAGACGGTTGTTCTGCAGGATCTCGCGCGATACGTTGAGCGGCAGATCCGCGGAATCAAGTACTCCCTTCACAAAGCGCAGGTAGACCGGCATGAAGTCCTCGGCGTCATCCATGATGAAGACACGCTGGACATAGAGCTTGAGGCCGTGCTTCTGGTCGCGGCTCATCAGATCAAACGGAGCGTGCGAGGGGATATAGAGCAGGCTGGTGTATTCCAGGGTTCCCTCGACCTTGTTGTGGGCCCAGACAAGCGGATCTTCCCAGTCGCGGCTGATATGCTTGTAGAACTCCTTGTACTCCTCGTCCTTGATCTCCTTGGGCTCGCGGGTCCAGAGCGCAGTTGCGGCATTGATCTGCTTCCACTCGCCGTCCTTGGGATCCGGCTTCTTGGGCTCCTCTCCGTCCTTGGGAGGCTCGGGAGTCTTGACCTGCCAGACCTCGACAGGAATGCCGATATGGTCGGAGTACTTCTCGATAATGCTTCTGATCTGCCAGTCATCGAGGAACTGCTTCTCGTCATCCTTGATATGAAGGATTACTGAGGTGCCGTGCTCCTCCTTCTCAATCTTCTCGGTAGAGAAGGTTCCGGTGCCGTCGGAAACCCAGCGCACGCCCTCGGTCTTCGGATCGCCTGCGGCCCTTGACTCCACTGTGACCTTGTCAGCGACAATGAACGCGGAATAGAAGCCTACGCCGAACTGTCCGATAAGACCGGAGTTCTTGGCCTGATCGCCGGAGAGCTGCTTGATGAACTCTGCGGTGCCTGACTTCGCGATGGTGCCGAGATGATCAATGGCATCCTTCTCGCTCATGCCGATGCCGTTATCGGAAATCGTCAGGGTCTTGGCATCCTTGTCCACTGAAATCCTGATGCGGAGGTTAGGATCGCCCTCATAAAGATCATTGTTGGTGAGGGCCTTGAAGCGCAGCTTGTCGGCAGCGTCCGACGCGTTGGAAATCAGCTCGCGGAGGAAGACCTCCTTGTTTGAGTAAAGGCTGTTTGCAAGCAGGTTGAGCATCTGCTTGACTTCAGTCTGAAATACATGTTCTTCTGCCATGGATTGTATTGATCTCCGAAATATGATTATCAATCAGCTGCGGTTTATCTATGGGCTTAATTTGGTTTTTTCAAGAGAAATTTCTTTTTCGGCCTCAGTATCAGGCCTACCGATGATGCTGGATTCAGAAGATTCCTCCGGCAAAAGGACATGAATGATAGCAGTATGGTGAGAAAGGCTGAAAATTGAACGAGTCTTTGACAGCACCAGGCATAAAACGGTTAAGTATAAGCATGCTTTACATAGCGCTGAAAAAAAATCCTTCTGGAGTTACCAAATCATCAAATTTCTTCAGAAATTACACTGAGCAGGAGTGAGACTCAGAGACAGCAAATCCGAAATCCGCTGCATTTGTTTTTCTCCAAATCAGGAATGAAACATCTGTAGCGGCTCTCATTACTTCAGCTTCTCACAGAGCGGAAGGATTTCTTCGATTTTGGCAACAATGCGCTTCTGTTCTGCGAAAGGAGGAAGAACAATAAGAGCTCTATATAAACGATTATCGTTTATTGCAGGGTATGCTACGCCTTTGGCATTTTCAGAATCGTTTGCATATTTATCAAATTCAGGCGAAAGCAAATAGTAAAAAAGAAATTTGTTATACACTCCCGTGTAACAGACCATGGCAGCAAACCCCGTACTTGCTATAGCAATGTGACTAAATTTTCGATTTACTATGCATTGATTATGAACTCAAACTTCCCAGTTCCAA
>DEHC01000062.1:0-22996 GCA_002351705.1 Gammaproteobacteria bacterium UBA2810
CTTGCTGAGCGACAACAGGCGTGCATTATACGCTGAATTCTGAGAGACGCAACACTTTTTTGATCTTTTTCAATAAATTTCTGAGGAATGGCGTCTGCACGCCATTCCTGTATTTCCAATCCATTCACCAAAACTCTCATTTATCAGCAGTTTCCGAAAAGCGCCTGCTGCTCCAGCCTCCTTCCTCATCATTTCGTCTGCTGTCCATTTCATCAGTGAAAATGGTAAACTCATGCCTAAGATTTTCTTTCCTATATGGAGCATCTATAAATGGCTGTAAAACCTTTCTGTCTCATCATCATGGACGGCTGGGGTCATAACGAGGATCCCTGGTTCAACGCTGTAGCGCACGCAAAGACCCCCAATCTTGACGCTCTGACCGCCAACTATGCAAACACCATCATCGCCGCGTCAGGCAGCGATGTAGGTCTTCCCGAGGGTCAGATGGGAAATTCCGAGGTCGGCCATACCAATATCGGCGCAGGCCGCATCGTCTATCAGGAGCTCACCCGCATTACCAAGGCCATCAAGGACGGTGACTTCTTCAAGAATGAGGTTCTCTGCAGCGCCGTTGACAAGGCTGTCAAGGCAGGCAAGGCCGTCCATATCATGGGACTCATGAGCCCGGGCGGAGTGCACAGCCACGAGGATCACATCGCAGCCATGATCAAGCTTGCCGCCGAGAGAGGCGCGCAGCAGATCTACCTGCACGGCTTCCTTGACGGACGTGACGTTGCCCCGCGCAGCGCTCAGTCATCAATCGACCGCTTCGACAAGCTCTTTGAGGAGCTCGGAAAGGGCAGGATTGCATCCATGGTAGGACGCTACTTCGCCATGGACAGAGACAACCGCTGGGACCGCGTGCAGCAGGCCTATGACCTCCTCACCCTCGGCAAGTCCGAGTTCCCCGCATTCAGGAGCGCATCCGACGCGCTGAAGGCTGCCTATGACCGCGGCGAGAACGATGAGTTCGTAAAGGCATCAGTCATCGGCGATACCCCTGCCACCGTAAATGACGGCGATGCAGTGATTTTCATGAACTTCCGCGCAGACCGCGCACGCCAGATCACCCGCGCCTTCGTCAACCCTGACTTCAGCAGCTTCGCAAGGGAGAAGGTTCCTGCCCTTGCTGATTTCGTCATGCTGACCCAGTATGCCGCAGACATCAAGACCGCCTGCGCGTATCCTCCCGAGGATCTCGTCAACACCTTCGGCGAGTGGGTTTCCAAGCACGGCAAGAAGCAGCTCCGCATCTCCGAGACCGAGAAGTACGCACATGTAACCTTCTTCTTCAACGGCGGAAAGGAAAAGCCCTTCGATGGCGAGGACCGCACCCTCATCAACAGCCCCAAGGTTGCAACCTACGATCTGCAGCCCGAGATGAGCTCCAAGGAGCTGACCGAGAAGCTCTGCGCCGCCATCGAGAGCGGAAAGTACGACTACATCATCTGCAACTACCCTAACGGAGACATGGTCGGCCACACCGGCGTCTTCGAGGCAGCGGTAAAGGCCTGCGAGGCTGTTGATGACTCCATCGGCAAGGTAATCGCCTCCCTGAAGAAGGTAGGCGGCGAGTGCCTCATCACCGCTGATCACGGCAACTGCGAGCGCATGAAGGACAAGACCACCGGACAGCCTTACACTGCCCACACCAACCTGCCTGTTCCACTCATCTATTTCGGCAGGAAGGCCAAGGCGCTTGATGGCGGCAGGCTTTCCGATCTTGCTCCTACCATGCTCTCCCTTACCGGAATGGAAATCCCCAAGGAAATGACCGGCAGGCCCCTTATTACCCTTGAGTAGGATTAAGAAATTCCAGTGATGAGAAACCGCAGGCAGAACAAAGCAGCCGGATGTTTGGCCGCCATGGTTGCTGCCTGCGGTATTTTCATGTCCGATTCCGCCTCCGGTGCCGCTGATGTCACCGGAAGCAGCCTCGACGATGTCCGCAAGGAAATCGGCGAGCATAAAACCAGGGCCGAGAACAATGAGAGGGATCTCAATTCGGTCCGCAGTGAAATCAAATCAACCCAGAAGGAATCCGACCGCCTCGCGCGGCAGCTCAGCTCGGATCAGAAGCGCATCGACTCAATCTCGCAGAGCCTTTCCCAGATCAACGAGAAAATAAAAGCACTCGAGGAGCAGAAGGAAAGGCAGAAGGACATGATTGCGAGGCAGCTGGTCGAGGCATACAAAATAGGCAGGGACGACTACCTCAAGCTTGTCCTGAACCAGAAGGATCCCGCGGCCACTGACCGCGCCCTCGAATACTACCGCTACATCAACGAGGCCAGGGTTCAGGCCGTCAGGGACATCGAGCAGACCGAGGCGGAGCTCCGCGCTGCGCTCAAAAAGAGGTCAGATGAGAGCAAAGAGCTGCAGAAGCTGCAGGACAGGCGCCGCTCCGACATAAAAAAGCTCAGCGAGATCAAGGAAAGGAAGCAGGCGGCCGAGAAGTCCCTAAGCGAGTCGCTCAGGGAGGAGCGCAGCGAGATAGCGAGGCTCGAGGAGGACGAGCGTCAGATCCAGGCATACCTCGTGAAGCTCGAGGAAGAGCGCAAGGCAAAGGAAAAGGCCGAAAAGGAAAGGATCGAGAAGCTTAAGGCCGAAGAGGAGAGAAAGAGAAAGGCCGAGGAGGCCGGCAGGAAGAGGAAGGAAGAGCAGGAAAGGGCTGAACGCCTGGCCGCCGAGCAGCAGAGGAAAGAGGCGGAGAAAGCCGCTGCGGAGAAGGCACGGCAGATCAGGCGCCACTCCTTGACCTGGCCGTCAACCGGAGAGGTTCTGAACAGGTTCGGCAGCATCAGGAGCGGTCAGGTAAGGTGGAAGGGGCTGCTCTTCGGGACCGGCAACAGCCTCGTGAAGGCCGCAGGAAGCGGCACTGTCGTCATGGTGACTGCAATGAAGCGCCTCGGGACCGTGATAATCGTGGATCACGGCGGCGGATTCATCTCCATTTACTGCAACAATCTCAATTCCCTCAAGAAACAGGGGGATCACGTCGAGCAGGGTGAGCTTATCGGCTACACCGGCACCAGCCAGGGCCTGTACTTCGAGCTCCGGAAGGACGGCGAGTCTGTCAGCCCTGCGGAATACCTGAGGAGAAGATAAATGAGGCTGACAGTCTTTCACAACATCGCAGTCGAGGACATATACCGGAAATCGCTTGCCCGCCTTACAGAAGGCGAGGATCTTCCTCAAAAGGAAGGCCTTGATCTGCACTATGCCATTTATAACGGAGGCATTCTGGGGCTTTCCGTAACGGACGGGAGCCGGCTGCTCTTCATCAAGGTTCTTGACATCACGAGAAGGCGCGGGGTCGGCGCATACCTTTATGCAGAGACAGTGAAGTTTGTCAGGAAAAAGTGCGGCACGGAGCTTCAGGATGAGACGGCTGCCGGGCTCGCACATGACAGCGCCTGGGAGAGCTTTGTCTCGAGCAGCGCTGTCAGGGAATGCCTTTCGTTCGGCTCATAGCAACAAAAAGGCTGTTTCACCGAAATCAGTCTGCGCCGAGCTCCGGTCCATGGTAGGATGACTCGGTCTCCACATGCTCGGTGACATCGACGACCTTGAGCTTCTCCTCCGGGAAATAGAGGTTCATCTGGCGCTGCAGCGACTCGGAGAGCGTTATGTTCACCGAGGCGCAGCCGACGCATCCTCCATGGAACCTGACTGACACGGTTCCGTCATTCACGCCCTCAAGCTCGACCGAGCCGCCGTGGAGCGCAAGCGAAGGGTTGATCTTGGTCATGAAGACGAACTTCACCCTGTCCGCGATCGGACGGTCCTTTGCAAGCATGTCAAGCTTGATCTCAGGGGCCTTCAGCGTCAAGGTCTCGTTCTTGTAGCCGATGACGGCATTCTCAAGGTATGGTGCCGAGACCGGATCGACCACGATGTCGAGCCCAGGGAATGACACATTGATGTCCGCTGCGTCATACAGGTTCGGCGGGCAGAGCGCCACGCCGCAGTCCGCGTCCTCTGTCCCGGGATGCTCGACAAAGACCCGGATTTTCGTTCCCTTGATCTGGGACGAGACTATTCCCGAGAGATATTTTACTGCTGCTTCGCTGACTGTTAACATGGGTGATCCTCCTTAACTGCCCCTTTCTACTCTATGGGGCCGTTCCTGTCAACCTCAAGAGGCAAATCACGCCCTGATCCGGATCCGCACGCCGTTTTTCATACGCAATCATTACATTTTGATCAATAGACTTGACGGGTAAAATTTCATATAATCCGGGTGTTCGAGTTGTTCTTCTATTGGAGATTTTAGATGTCATTTTTTAAGGATGATCTGAAAAAGTACGGTATTACCGGCGTTAAGGAAGTTGTTTACAACCCTTCTTATGATCAGCTGTTCATGGAAGAGACTGATCCTTCTCTGACCGGCTATGACAAGGGCCAGGTAACCGAGCTCGGTGCCGTCAACGTAATGACCGGCGTTTACACCGGACGTTCCCCCAAGGACAAGTTCTTCGTTCTCGATGACACCAGCAAGGACACCGTATGGTGGACCAGCGACGAGTACAAGAACGACAACAAGCCTCTTTCCGAGAGCAGCTGGAAGGAAGTCAAGAAGATCGCTGCCGAGGAGCTCTCCAACAAGGACAAGCTCTATGTTATGGATGCATTCTGCGGCGCCAACGAGAACACCCGCATCAAGATCCGCTTCGTAATGGAAGTTGCTTGGCAGGCTCATTTCGTCAAGAACATGTTCATCCGTCCTACCGAAGAAGAGCTCGAGAATTTCGGTGAGCCTGATTTCGTCATCCTCAACGCTTCCAAGGCCAAGGTAAAGAACTTCAAGGAGCTCGGACTCAACTCTGAGACCGCTGTTGTCTTCAACCTTACCGAGAAGGTTCAGGTTATCATCAACACCTGGTACGGCGGCGAGATGAAGAAGGGCATGTTCTCCTACATGAACTACCGTCTGCCTCTCATGGGCATGGCTTCCATGCACTGCTCCGCAAACACCAGCATGGACGAGAAGGAGACCGCAATCTTCTTCGGTCTGTCCGGAACCGGCAAGACCACCCTCTCCACCGATCCGAAGCGTAAGCTTATCGGCGATGATGAGCACGGCTGGGATGATGACGGCATCTTCAACTTCGAAGGCGGCTGCTACGCAAAGGTTATCAACCTTTCCAAGGAGAGCGAGCCTGATATTTACAACGCAATCAGACACAACGCCCTTCTCGAGAACGTAACCGTTGACGCAAACGGCAAGATTGACTTCGCCGACAAGTCCGTAACTGAGAACACCCGTGTTTCTTATCCTATCTACCACATCAAGAACATCGTCAAGCCTGTTTCTCACGCCGGCCCTGCAACCAAGGTAATCTTCCTCTCCGCTGATGCATTCGGCGTTCTGCCTCCTGTATCAATCCTTGATCCTGAGCAGACCCAGTACTACTTCCTCTCCGGCTTCACTGCAAAGCTTGCAGGAACCGAGCGCGGAATCACTGAGCCTACCCCGACCTTCTCCGCTTGCTTCGGACAGGCATTCCTTTCCCTCCATCCGACCAAGTACGGCGAGGAGCTCGTCAAGAAGATGCAGAAGTCCGGTGCCAAGGCTTACCTGGTAAACACCGGCTGGAACGGAACCGGCAAGCGTATCTCCATCAAGGATACCCGCGGCATCATCGATGCGATCCTCGACGGCTCCATCGACAAGGCTGCTACCAAGAAGCTTCCTATCTTCAACCTCACTGTACCGACCGAGCTTCCCGGCGTTGACACCAAGATCCTCGATCCGCGTGACACCTACCAGGATGCTTCCGAGTGGGAGAAGAAGGCAAAGGATCTCGCAGGCAGGTTCATCAAGAACTTCGTCAAGTACGAGAACAACGAGAAGGGCAAGTCTCTTGTAAAGGCTGGTCCTCAGCTCTAATCCGGCTGAAAGCGGCATAGCCCGCAGATGAACGTTATAAGGCAGATCTTCATGATCTGCCTTTTTCATTCAGGGAAAAGGCAACACACGATGTATCACACCATGATTATCACCAGGGACGGCTACAACATGCTGAAGGAGGAGCTTGACTATCTCTGGCTCATCAAGCGTCCCCTCATCACCGAGAAGGTCGCCTGGGCGGCGAGTCTCGGTGACCGCAGCGAGAATGCCGACTACCAGTACAACAAAAGGCTTCTCAGGCATATAGACAGCCGCGTGCGCTATCTCAAGATCACCATGAGCAACATCAAGGTCGCAGACTACCGCCCCGATCAGGAAGGCACGGTGTATATCGGCGCTTACGTCGAGATCGAGAACGACGACGAGACCAGGAAGCTCAGCTTCAGGATAGTAGGCGAGGACGAACTATTCGGGCGCTCCGACGTCATAACGGTTGACTCCCCGATGGGAAAGGCGCTCCTCGGGAAAAAGGTCGATGACGAGGCAGCAGTAGAGACGCCGGGAGGCACGAAGTACTGGTATGTGAGCTCCATAAGCTACCGCCCGCGGGTTAAGCGCCGCGTGTCAGTCGGTGACTATGTAGATCTCGAGTGCCGCGACGAGAACCGTAACAGGACTGTCCTCATCACGGAAAATCCGGCTGACTCCTCTTTCGAGAATGCCATCGGTCCGGACTCCGATCTCGCGCGCGCAATACTCGGCAGGGAGGAGAGGACGCTCTTCACCATGAAGGACGGTCTCAAGGACGAGCCGTGGTGGATAGAGAGGATAGGAAAGACGCCTGAGCCGGACAAGAGCGAGTATCTTCCGACGAGCAGGGTAAGCTAGAGATAGATGCTGAGCGAGCGGCTTGCTCCGCTCATCACTGATGAGTTCATGTAGCGGCCGCTTATAACGGAACGCCTGTGCTGCATCTCCGGGGAAATGTCGAGCTTCGAGAAGCCGCCCGGAGTGCGCGACTCGCTGTCACTGCCGTCAGCACTGATTCCGGCTGCGTTCCCGGATCTTTCATCAATGTCAGAAAGCCGCGATGCGGAAACACCTTCTGCCCCTGACTCGGAGACTCCTGAGCCAGACTCAGCAGCGCCGGACTTTTCAGCATTCCCGGCTTTGTCAGCTGACTCAGAGCCCGATGCTTCCTGGGCTTTCTCTTCCGCGAGCTCAGCCCTGGCGGACGCCTCGATGCTCTTCGCCTTGGCGGCAACCGAACGGTCTGCAGATGATGGCTCTGCCGGAGCAAGGGCAGCGGCGTAGACCTGCTGCATCTTGCTGATGGTCTTCTCGGGAGTCGACTCCTCGGAGACCGAGATTTGGACGGATCCGTCTGTTATATATGATCTGCCGTCAGGCCCCTTCTCCTTTCCGTAGGAAGGCGCCGAGGCATACTGCCCGCCGACAGACTGGTGGCGGAGCTCATGGGTAATGACTTCCTTCTCACGGCTCTTGAGCTTGTCGACCTGCTTGATCTCCTGCTCGGTGAGCTCCTTGCCGTTGAGCGCGCGCTCAGTGCTGCCGGAGCCTCCGCGCTTCTCCGAGCCGCTTCCTGAGTCAGAACCGGTGCCTGAGCCGCCCTCTTTGCCGTCTGAGCCGCGGCGCGAGTCATCAGATTGGCGCTCGTTAACCGCATAGGAGGACTCGCCGCCCTCCGCGTCCGACGGGGTATACCAGCTTCCCTGGACCTGGGAGGAGGAGTCGCCCCTCGCGCGCTCGCGCTCGGAGCCTGACGCACCGGTGTTATTTGATGACGAGCTCTCTGCAGGAGGCACAACAGGCTCCCTCGCCCCTGTCTCACGGGCGGCCTGCTCGGCCGCCGCGTGGAAATACAGCGGCGAGAAATTCTGAAAGCCTGCTGAACCCACATCAATCATTTCTGACCTCAGACCGTAATGTCAACCAGCGTTCCGATCATGTCGCTGTCCGCCTGAAGGACCTTTGCCGAGGCCTTTGCCTCGATCTCGGCCTCCGAAAGCCCGGTGACTCCTGAGACAAGGTCACCTTCCCTTCCGGGTGCTCCGGCGGGACGCTCAGTGACGGTCGCGCCGGCAATATCCGCTGCGGCCCTGCCGGCATGGGCAAAGGAATTGCGCCACCCGTAGACGCCGCTGGCAAAACCGCTGCCAATCGAAGATACTGACATAGACACTCCCTGATTTTAGATTATTCCCATTACTCTTAATATCAGATGCAAAGAGACAAATCAAACCGGATCTGCTGAAAATGTGATCAGATACTTGTTTTATTTTTAATCAGCCCGCAGTGCGCCTTTCCGGACGGCCGTCTGCCTGTGCTGTCCCGCCTTCAGGTGCGGCAGACGGCACTGCTGTTCTGTATTAAAATCAGGAAATCGAAAACAAATGAAGCAGCCAATGAACACCATCGAAATCACCGGAGCACGCACCCACAACCTGAAGAACATCAGCCTCAGCATTCCCCGCGACAAACTCACGGTCATAACGGGACTCTCCGGCTCCGGCAAGTCATCTCTCGCGTTCGACACTCTCTACGCCGAGGGGCAGAGGAGATACGTAGAATCGCTCTCCTCCTACGCGAGGCAGTTCCTCGATCTGATGGACAAGCCCGATGTCGACAGCATCACCGGCCTTTCACCGGCAATATCGATTGAGCAGAAGTCAACCTCGCACAACCCGCGCTCGACTGTCGGCACCATCACCGAAATCCATGACTACCTGAGGCTGCTCTTCGCGAGGGCCGGCGAGCCTGTGTGCCCCACCCACCACATTGTCCTGAAGGCTCAGACTGTGACCGAGATGACCGATGCGGTCCTCAGGAAGCCTGAGGGGACAAAAATCATGATCCTGGCACCCGTGGTCAGGAACAGGAAGGGAGAGTACAAGGAGCTGCTCTCCGAGCTCTCGCGCCAGGGATATATCCGCGCAATGATTGACGGCGAGCTCTGCGACCTCTCGGATCCTCCTGTGCTGAAGCTCAGGATCAAGCACACCATCGAGGTAGTGGTCGACCGGCTCCGGGTCCGTCCTGATGCGAGGCAGAGAATCGCCGAGTCATTCGAGACGGCGCTGAAGCTCGCAGACGGCATCGCCTACGCCGCCGAGATGGAGAATCCTGAAAAGCGCGACGTGTTCTCCGAGAAGTTCTCCTGCCCGGAGTGCGGCTACTCGATAAGCGAGATAGAGCCGCGCCTCTTCTCCTTCAACAACCCGTCAGGCGCCTGCCCGGAGTGCGGAGGCCTCGGGCAGAAGGAGTTCATTGATCCGAAGAAGGTCCTCCGCGACGCATCGCTCTCAGTCCATGACGGCGCCATCCGCGGCTGGGATCACCGGAGCGCCTTCGCCTACCAGATGCTTGAGGGCGTCGCGAAGTTCTACGGCTTCAGCCTCGAGGTTCCCTACTCCTCGCTCAGCGAGGAAAACCGGCAGAGGCTCTGGTACGGCACCGGCACTGACGTCATCGATATACATTACGAGAGCGAGAACGGCAGCTCCCGCGACGTCCACCGCCCCTTTGAGGGCATCGTCCCCAATATGGAGAGGCGCCTCCGCGAGACCACGTCCAGCTTTGTCCGCCAGGAGCTGATGCGCTACCTGAGCTCGACTGCCTGCGGCAGCTGCCACGGGACAAGGCTCCGCGAGGAGGCGAGGAACATCTTCATCGACGGGAAGAACCTGCCGGATGTCTCCGCGATGTCAATCAGGAAGGCCTACGAGTTCTTCAGCAGCCTGAACCTCCCAGGGCAGAGGGGGATAATCGCCGCCCGCATCCTGCAGGAGATCAGGAAGCGCCTCGGCTTCCTGGTCAACGTCGGCCTCGACTACCTCACGCTCTCGCGCTCCGCCGAGACGCTCTCCGGAGGCGAGTCTCAGAGAATAAGGCTCGCGAGCCAGATCGGGGCGGGGCTTGTCGGCGTCATGTACGTTCTTGACGAGCCCTCCATCGGGCTCCACCAGAGGGACAACGACAAGCTGATAAAGGCCCTCAAGGATCTCAGGGATCTTGGCAACAGCGTGATTGTGGTCGAGCATGACGAGGAGATGATGCGCGAGGCCGACATGCTCGTCGACATCGGCCCGGGTCCCGGCATCCACGGAGGTAAGGTGGTCGCCGCAGGGACACCGGAGGAAATCATGAAGACTCCCGGCTCGATAACCGGCGACTACCTTGCGGGGAGGAGGAAAATCGAAACCCCCGTGAGGCACAGGCCGGAGAAGGACTGGCTCAGGCTTTACGGCGCGTCAGGGAACAACCTCAAGTCAGTGGATCTCGCCATCCCGGAAGGGCTTTTCACCTGCGTCACCGGAGTCTCCGGCTCAGGGAAGTCCACCCTCATCAACGAGACGCTCTACAAGATCGCCTCGGAGAAGCTCAACGGCGCCATCAATGAGATGCCGCTTACCTACGGGAGGATCGAGGGCCTCGAGCTCTTCGACAAGGTCATAGACATCAACCAGAACCCGATAGGCCGCACGCCGAGATCGAACCCCGCGACCTACACCGGGCTCTTCACCGAGGTGAGGGAGCTCTTCGCGAGCGTTCCGGAGTCAAGGGCGAGAGGCTACGGCCCGGGGAGGTTCTCCTTCAACGTGAAGGGCGGACGCTGCGAGGCCTGCCAGGGCGACGGCGTTATAAAGGTCGAGATGAACTTCCTTCCCGATGTCTACGTCCCATGCGAGATCTGCCACGGACAGCGCTACAACCGGGAAACCCTGGAGATTAAATACAAGGGGAAGAACATCAGCGAGGTCCTCCACATGACCGTGGAGGAGGCGCTGGAGTTCTTCTCCGCGGTTCCGGGACTCAAGAAAAAGCTGCAGACCCTCTGCGACGTCGGCATGTCCTATGTCGAGCTCGGGCAGTCGGCAACAACCTTCTCTGGAGGCGAGGCGCAGCGCATCAAGCTCGCGACCGAGCTTGCGAGGGCCAGCACCGGAAGGACGCTCTACATACTAGACGAGCCCACGACCGGACTCCACTTCGAGGACATCAGGCTGCTCCTCAGCGTTCTCATGAGACTCCGCGACGCCGGCAACACCGTGATTGTCATCGAGCACAACCTCGATGTCATCAAGACCGCTGACTGGATAGTCGATCTCGGTCCTGAGGGCGGGGAGCGCGGAGGGACGATAGTGACCGAGGGTGTGCCGGAGGATGTGGCACGCTGTGAGAAATCATATACGGCAAAGTACCTGAGAAGTGTCCTGAAAAATGGCTGATACAAACACAATTGCGCCGGACGTCTGTAAAAGAATGTATCATAGCTCACAGATGTCCCAGAAAATCAAGCTGCGGAAAACTGTCCGCTGCGTTTACCGGAGAGGATAAGCAAATGCCCCAGAAACTTAAGGAATCTGAAATCAAGAAGTATTTCTATGCCGACGCTGACACGCGGTATGACTATTTTCACAAGATGGTTGTCGAGGAGCTGCAGTTCTGGACATTGAAGTCATCTGACGGCACCAGCCTCCTCTTCCTCGGAGGAGAGAACGAGCCGGATGCCATCCCTGCATGGAGCAACCCTGCGTTTGCCGAGCGCTATGCCGAGAAGTCACAGCTCACCGGCTATGTTCCGTTCGAGATCTCCGTCGCCAAGTGGATTGAGGTCTGGCAGGAGAAGCTCACGGGAAGCGGAGTCGAGATCTGCATTTTCCCTGTCCCGGAGAAGGACGCTGTGACCTTAAGCGTCGAGGAGTTCTCGGATCTGATCAAGTCGCAGCCCAAGGTAGTCAGAAAATAACGGGACTGTCATCTCTTTAAAAACAGAAAGGGCGGAATATCTGCTCCGCCCTCCCTTTCCATGCCGCCCGGCATGTCTCTCCGGATCAGTTTCCGGCAGCCTCAACGGAAATGCTGCTGAAGCCCTCTACTGACTTGTCAGCGCTCCTCGCGTAGTCAACGATGGTCTGAACCGAGCTGCTGATGTTCTGGATATTCTGGGAGACCTCGGCAGTAGCCGCAGTCTGCTGGTTTACGGCCTCGGCAATCTGGCTGATCTGGTCATTGACCTCGGCAATCTTCGTTACCACATTGTCAAGGTTCTGCTCGACAAGCTCTGCCTGGGAGGCGACAGTCTGCATCTCCTCGACGCTCTCGCCCATCGAGGCGGTGGCGTCCTGCGCGCCCTGCTGCACTTCCTTGATCATCTCATCAATCTCGCGGGTCGACTTGTCGGTCCTTCCGGCAAGGGCGCGGACCTCATCGGCAACGACCGCGAAGCCCCTGCCCTGCTCTCCGGCCCTTGCTGCCTCGATTGCGGCGTTGAGCGCAAGAAGGTTGGTCTGGGCTGCGATTTCCTGAATGGTGGTGACAACGCTTCCGATCTTCTGGATCTTCGCGCTGAGCTCGGTTACCGCATCGGCATCAGCCTTGGTCCTCTCGCTGTGGTGGCGGATGCCGGCGACAGTTGAGCGGACAACCTCCATGCTCTTGGTAGCGGAGTTCTTGGTCTCGCCTGAGCTCTTGGCTGCCGCGTTGCAGTTGTCGGAAATGTTGCTGGTGGTGGAGGTCATCTCCTCGCTCGCTGCTGCCACGGTGTCTGCCTGGGCGTGGACGCTGTCGGTAACGGTGACAATCGATGCGACCTGGCTCCTGCAGGCCTCGGAGAGCTCCGCAATGCGCTTCCCGAAATCAGCCGCGGACTTCCTGCTGTCGACGATCCCCGAGGCATACGAGGCAAACGATCCGGCAAGCGCGTCAAGCTCATCATGCGCGCTGCTCTCAGGCACCCCGGCAGAGCTGCCGCTGGCTGCGGATTTTATGCTCTCCTCAAGCTTCCTGATGCGCTTCACGAGCCCGCCCGCGAGGATAACCGAGGAAAGCCAGGAGACCAGGAGCATGAGGACGGAGAATCCGGCGAACCACCAGATGAAGGAAACCGATGAGGCGTCCTTCCTGAGCGCAGCAATCCGCTCTGATGATGAGACCCGGCCCAGGGCCTCGTCGATTTTGGCAGACTCGCTGTCAAGTGCGGCGGTGACTGAATCTGCCGCAGCGGCATCGCCGTCACGGAGGGCCGGATAGAGGGACTTTGAGACAAGATGATCGTACTTGTCAGCAGAATCAGAGAGGATCTGGCTCCTCCCTGCGGCCGATGACTTGAACTGCGCGGAGAATTTCGCAAAGTCAGCCGCGGCCCTGTCAGCCTCCTCCTGGCTTCTCGCTCCGTAGAGCCTCATGGCGGAGGCCCTGGCGCCTGACCAGGCTGCAGAGAGCTGCACTGCCCTCTCATACTCGCCGGCAAGAGATTCAGTGATACAGCCCTTTGACGCGCCGCCGGCGCAGACAAAGGCGCCGCCGGCAAGAGAGACTGCCGAAAGCGCGAGGAAAGTCAGACAAAATTTTCTGCCTATGTTCATAAGCCGTTCCGCCGGCGCAGCGCGCCGCCCCTAGTTTTGACAATGAAAAAGCCGGCCGCAGATCGGGAAACAGTGAGGAGCACCTCTGATGGATACAATCCTGATTTCGGACGACTGGCAGGCACCGGACAACCTTTTTGGATTTTACAATATCAGTATGAGAAAAGAGACATTTTTACACTGAAAAGCCCACACGCATAGCATTATTCACGCAAAAGGATCCGGCCCCGGGAAAAGCCGGAATCAGCTGTTCAAAGTTTCACCAGGAATCAGTCCCTGTTGTATCCGAGAACAGGCTCAAGCTCCTTCTCCGCCTCCTCCTCAGAGACGCCGTTCCTTGCGGCATAGTCCTCTAGCTGATCGCGCCCGATCTTCCCGACGCTGAAATACTTTGAGCCGGGGTGCGAGAAATAGAACCCCGACACCGAGGCGACCGGCCACATGGCCCCGGTCTCGGTAAGCTTTATGCCGGTGCGCTCCTCCACATCCAGTATGTGCCAGATGTGCCTTTTCAGGCTGTGGTTCGGGCAGGGCGGATAGCCGGGCGCAGGCCTTATGCCGCGGTATTTCCCGGAAAGGAGATCATCAGCTGATATACTCCCCTCGGCCTCATAGCCCCAGAGCCTCTCCCGGACCTCCCGGTGGAGATACTCGGAGAAGGCCTCGGTCAGGCGGTCGCACACGGCGCGCGTGAGGATGGCGCCGTACTCATTGCTGTCAGCCTTGTAATTCTTCACAATCTCATCCGAGCCGAACCCGGCGGAAAGGGCAAAGACTCCTATCCAGTCCCTTGCCCCGGATGACTCGGGGGCAATGAAGTCAGAAAGCGAGCAGCACTCCTCCCGGTCATGCTGCTGCCGGAGCATTGAGAAGAGCTCGGTGCCGCCATCATCCGTCTCCGCGATGATGTCGTCACCCCTCGAGAATGCCCTGAAGAGCCCGACCACGGCCCTTGCCGCGATGGTGCCCTTCTCCTCCGCCTCCTTAAGGAACGCATCAGCGTCCTTCATCAGCTTCTCCGCCTCTGTACCGAACTCCTCGCTCCTAAGGATGTCGGGATACTTTCCCTTGAGCCCCCAGATGGAGAAGAACGGAGTCCAGTCGATGTAGCGCCTGAGCTTCGCGATTGAGACGTTGCGGTAGACCGTGATGCCCGCGACCTTCGGCTGTGCCGGAGCGCAGTCCCCGTAAAAGGAGAGGGCTGGAGCCCGGCTCCGCGCCTCCCCGATCGGAAGGAGCTTCCTCGAGGAATTGGCCTCGGCAAACTGCCTCCTGTCCTCCTCCTGCTGCTCGCGGAGCTCCTTGATGTAGCCCTCGCTCAGATCCTCCGACACCAGCTTCTGCGCCACGCCGATTACGCGGCTTGCGTTCGCCGTATAGGCGACCGGCCCGCTGTACACGGGCGCGATCTTGACCGCGGTGTGGATCCTTGAGGTCGTGGCTCCGCCGATCATCAGCGGGATCTTAAAGCCTCTCCTCTCCATCTCGGAGGCGACATGGACCATCTCGTCGAGCGAGGGGGTGATGAGCCCCGAGAGCGCGACGATGTCGGCATGCTCCTTCTCGGCCGTATCAAGTATCTTGTCGCAGGGCACCATCACCCCGAGATCGATGACCTCGAAGCCGTTGCACTGGAAGACTATCGAGACGATGTTCTTCCCGATGTCATGGACATCGCCCTTCACCGTCGCGATGACGACCTTCCCTGCGCTGTGGCCGCTTCCGGACATTCCGGAAATGAACGGCTCCAGGTAGGCGACGGCCTTCTTCATTACCCTCGCGGACTTCACGACCTGCGGCAGGAACATCTTGCCGGAGCCGAAGAGGTCTCCCACGATGTCCATGCCGTGCATGAGGGGCCCCTCGATGACCTTTATCGGGGAGCCGAGCTGCTGCCTTGCCTCCTCTGTGTCAGCGTCGATGAAGTCGGTGATGCCCTTCACCATCGCGTAGGAGAGACGCTCCTCAACGGCCTGCTCGCGCCATTTGAGATCAGGCTTCTCCTCGGCTGCGCTCTTTCCGGCGCCGCGGTACTTCTCCGCGATCTCAAGGAGCCGGTCAGTCGCGTCAGGTCGGGTGTTGAGGATGACATCCTCAACCCTCTCGCGGAGCTCCGCCGGCAGATCATCGTAGACGGCAAGCTGCCCCGCGTTGACAATTCCCATGTCCATGCCGTTCTTTATGGCATGGTAGAGGAACACCGAGTGGATGGCCTCCCTCACCGGGTTGTTGCCGCGGAAGGAGAACGAGACGTTGGAGACGCCTCCGGAGATCAGGGCATGCGGGAGGGTCCTCTTGATCTCGGCAACTGCGTCGATGAAGTCCTTGGCGTAGTTGTTGTGCTCGGCTATTCCGGTCGCGACGGCGAAGATGTTCGGATCGAAGATGATGTCCTCGGCCGGGAAGCCGATGGAGAGGAGCAGGTTGTAGGCCCTCGTGCAGATCGAGATCTTCCTCTCGTAGGTGTCGGCCTGCCCGGTCTCGTCAAAGGCCATGACCACTGCCGCTGCACCGAACCTCCTGAGCGTTTTCGCGTGGTCAAGGAACTTCTCCTCGCCCTCCTTCATCGAGATGGAGTTGACGATGCACTTGCCCTGCACGCACTTGAGCCCCGCGACAACGGTGCCCCAGCGCGACGAGTCGATCATCACCGGAACCTTCGCGATCTCAGGCTCCGCCGCGATGAGGTTGAGGAACCTGGTCATGCACTTCTCGGAGTCAAGCATGCCCTCGTCCATGTTGACGTCGATAATCTGCGCGCCGCCCTCAACCTGCTGCCGCGCGACGCTTATCGCCTCGTCATACTTCTCCTCCTTGATGAGGCGCCTGAACTTCGCCGAGCCGGTGACGTTGGTCCTCTCGCCGACGTTCATGAAAAGCGAGTCATCGGTGATGTTGAGCGGCTCAAGCCCGGAGAGGCGGCATGCGGCCTCATGAACGTGCGGCACGCGCGGCGCCATCCCCGCGACTGCCTCGGCCTCTGCCCTGATGTGATCAGGCGTCGTGCCGCAGCAGCCTCCGACGATGTTCACGAGCCCCGAGGCGGCCCATTCCCTGATGTAGCTGCCCATTTCCTCAGGAGTGAGATCGTACCCGCCCATGGCGTTCGGGAGCCCGGCGTTCGGATGGACCGAGATGAAATAGTCCGAGACCTCGGCGAGCTCCTCAAGATGGGGTCTGAGCTCACGGGGGCCGAGCGCGCAGTTGAGACCGAAGGAGAGCGGCTCCGCGTGCCTGAGCGAGTTGTAGAAGGCCTCGGTGGTCTGCCCGGAGAGCGTCCTTCCCGATGCGTCGGTGATTGTTCCCGAGATCATCACGGGAACTCTGACCTTAAGCTCGTCCTCGACCTGCTCGACTGCATATACCGCGGCCTTCGCGTTCAGCGTGTCGAAGATGGTCTCAATCATGAGGATATCGGCGCCTCCTTTGAGGAGCGCCCTCGCCTCCTCGGCGTAGCCCTCCGCAAGCTCGTCAAAGGTGACGTTGCGCGCGCCCGGATCCTGCACGTCAGGAGAAATCGAGGCGGTGCGTCCGGTAGGCCCCAGAATGCCGGCGACAAAGCGGGGCTTCCCAGGATTTGCGGCAGTGGCTTTGTCAGCCTCGGCACGGGCAAGAGCTGCCGCACTGAATGCGACCTCTGACGCACGGTCAGAGAGGCCGTAGGCGCTGAGTCCTATCCTCGTTGCGCTGAACGAGTTGCACTCGATGATGTCGGCGCCGGCCTCAAGATAGCGCCGGTGGATATCGCTGATGACATCCGGCCTCGTGAGGCAGAGGACATCGTTGCAGCCCTTGAGGTCGACAAGGGACGAGACGAACTCCTTCCCCCTCCACTCGCGCTCGCTGATGCCGTAGCTCTGCACCATCGTGCCCATGGCTCCGTCAAGGATCATGATGCGCTTTTTGAGGATTTCCCGGAGAGCGGTGAATGACTTTGTTTCAGGATAGAGAGGCATAGGCAGCAGAGCCGCAGCGCGGCTTCCTCAGGGTTATGGCAGCGGTTCCATCGCGGAGCCGCTGCCGTTTTATAAAATTAAAAAAAGCGGATGCTTTCACATCCGCATAGTGTAGCATCAGAAGTCCGCCGTTACGGCAGACCGCCGGTCCTGACTCAGTTTTCCTTGCCGCCGAGGACAAACGGCGTGTTCTGGTAGACGTAATAGTTGAGCCAGTTGGCATAGAGCAGGTGGCCGTGGCTCCTCCAGGTGCAGTGAGGCGGAGTCCTCGGATCATCGTTGATGTAGTAGTTCTTCGGCATCTTCGGATTGAGGCCTGCCCGGATGTCCCTCATGTACTCGTTGTGGAGCGTGTCAGCATCGTACTCCGGGTGTCCGGTGAGGTAGACCTGCTTCCTGTCCGGGCTGACGCCCAGGTACATGCCGACCTCGTCCGACGAGGCGAGGATATGCAGATCCGACTCGCGGAGGATGTCCTCGGTCTGGAAGCTCGCGAAGTGCGAGTGCGGGGCGAGGAAGATGTCGTCAAAGCCGCGGATCAGCGGATCATTCGAGTGCGCCCTGTTGTGCCAGTAGACGCCGCTCAGCTTCTCGGCGAGAGTGCGCTTCGGCATGTCATAGAACACGTTGAGCGCGGCCTGCGCTGCCCAGCAGAGGAACATGGTGCAGGTGACGTGGCTCTTCGACCACTCCACGATCTCGACAAAGGTCTTCCAGTACTTGACCTGGGCGAACGGTACGGTGCCGAGCGGGGCGCCGGTGATGATCATGCCGTCGTAATAGCGGTCGCGCACCTCGTCAAAGCTCTCGTAGAACGTGTCTATGTGGGCCTTCGGGGTGTTCTTCGACACGTGATCGTCAATCCGGAGCAGGTCAATCGATACCTGGAGCGGGGTGTTGGACAGCTTCCTCATGAGCTGCGTCTCCGTCTCGATCTTCTTCGGCATGAGGTTGAGGATCAGCACACTGAGCGGACGGATGTCCTGGTGGGCTGCCCTTGACTCGGTCATGACAAAGATGTTTTCCGAACGGAGGGTTTCCGCGGCCGGCAGGCCGTCAGGTATTTTTATTGGCATTTACCGATCCTCATGTCAAAAACACAAAAGGCCCATCCGGCACAGGCCGGATGCGCCTGAATAAGACGCAGTCCTATTGTATAGCAAATCCATCTGAATTGGTAAGAAAAGAAAAACTGCTCTTTTCACGCCCTACCAGACGCGGTTGAAGTCCTCGCCCCCGAGAACCTTCTCGTCACGGTAGTACTCGAGGAGCTTCGCGTACTTGAGGTAGTGGTTGACGCCGGCGCTCAGCGACACGCTGAAGCCGTCCACGCCCTCAAGGAAGCCGAGGCGCAGGATGTACTGGCGGAAAAAGGCCGCGGAGCCGTGAATAAAGGGCCCCAGGGCGCTGGTCTTCTTCCCCTGCTCGTAAAGGATCTTCGCGCCGCGGGTCGAGAAGTTGCGGTCAGGCTTCGCGAAGAGCTCGCCGACGTTCTTGAAGGAGTAATGGAGTATGTCTCCCTTAAGCTCCCCGATATTCTTACCTTCAACATAGGAGTGCTGCTTGACCTCGCGGAACTTCGTCTTCTCCTTGTTGAAGAGCCTCACGCAGCGGTCAGGGTACCAGCCGCAGCGCTTTATCCAGCGGCTGCCGATGAAATTCCGTCTCGGGAAGGAGAACGAGTCATGCTCGGTATCAGAGAGGCTGAGCCCCTTTATGGCCTCGACCATCTCGTCGCTCAGGCGCTCATCCGCGTCGAGTGACAGGATCCACCTGTTCTGTGCCTTCGGGAGCGCGACGTTCTTCTGCGGCCCGTCGCCGAGGTAGCGCTGCACCATGACGGTGGCGCCCTCCTCCTCGGCGATGTCAACCGTGAGATCCGAGCTCCTTGAGTCAACGACAATGAGCTCGGAGCAGACCTGCTTCAAGTTTCTGAGGCAGTCCCCGATATTGCGCTCCTCATTGAGCGTTATAACCACTCCGGTGATTTTCTCATCAGCCATAATCAGCCCTTCCCCGCGCCGCAGATATCCCGATACAATGCCAAGTAGGATCCGGCCATAGCCTCCGGTGAGAACGCGGAGAGGTCCGCACGGGCCTGCCCCGCGAGACTTTCCCGGAGGGCAGCGTCGTTTCTGAGCCTCTCAAGCCCGTCAGCGAGAGCCGCGGCATCTCCTGACTCAAAGAGAATGCCGTTGCTGCCGCTTCTGATGATGTCAGGTATGCCGCCGACCCGGGCCGCGATTACCGGAACGCCGAAATCCATGGCGTCTAGGATAGCAGAACCGAGCCCCTCGATTCGGGACGGATATGCCATAACATCAACGGCGGCCAGATAATCGCCGACATTTTTCTGAAAGCCAAGCCAGATCACATTATCAAGCCCCCGGCTCTCCTCAAGGAGAACTGACTCGTCAGCGCCGCTCCCGAGGAAGAGGAACAGCATGTCAGGGCATCTGTCACGGAGGATCCGGGCTGCCTCGAGAAGCACCCGCTGTCCCTTGTGCCGGTCAACGAGGGCGCCTACCTGTGCGACGAGGAACCGTCCGTGATACTTCTCCCGGATGGCTGCGGCAGCTTTGTCATCATGATCAAGGTGATAGCAGGATGAGGGTA
The DNA here is from genome assembly GCA_002351705.1 of Gammaproteobacteria bacterium UBA2810. Classification (GTDB taxonomy): domain Bacteria; phylum Pseudomonadota; class Gammaproteobacteria; order Enterobacterales; family Succinivibrionaceae; genus UBA2810. The sequence continues at coordinate 19,815 of DEHC01000062.1, forward strand.
TTCTCCTCACCTCCCTCACACCTGGAAAGCTCCGGAGCTCATCGCAGATGACGGATGAGAGGCCGACCGTGCAGGCGGCATTGCGGTAGACCCTGAGGTTGAAGAAGCTCTCCCTGATTTTCTCCGGCACGCGGCGGGTGATGACGTAGGGCTCGCCGTGGGCAAGATGCTCGAGATATGCCCAGTGCGCCGCCTTGGCCTCATGGGCCTGCAGCACATCGAACCCGCCCCTGAGGTGCCCTCCGAGCCTTGAGGTCTCAGCAATTCTGAGCCCCTTAGTTCCCGCAAGCCTCGCGGCGAGCTCGGAGCTGTGCCCGGTGAAGAGCGTCTGCTCCACGTCATCCCGCTTCGAGAGCTCGCGGATCAGGATCTCGGTCTGCCTCTCTCCGCCGCGGTAGCCGCGGGCGAAATTCGCATGGGCGATTCGGAGGACCATCAGACGTCGGCCTCTTCGGTGATCTCTGCCATCTCATACCTGACATCAGGACGGTGCCCGCTCAGCGCGCGCTGCAGCATGTCAAGCGCTGCGGCCGCAGCGAAGTCCAGGAAACGCTCATGATCGCGCCCCGGCATGCGGATGGTGACCGCAAAGCCCCTGAGCCCGCCCCAGTAGGCGACGGGAATGCCGTTCTCAGTCTCGCGTCCGACCGCGATGGTCCGGCAGCGCTCGGGCTTGATGTAGGCAAGGAGATCATGTGCAGTCTCGGGGAGAGGCTTCAGGCGGCAGCTCACGGACTCCATGGCCCCGGCTATCTCCCTGATGAGCCTTCCCCTCGTCCCGTACTCGAGGACCTGCAGGGGTATGACGCCGGAAAGCTTCGAGATGTTGCCGGCCATGTCGAGCTGCTTCCTTCCGACGAGCCATGGCGAGATCTTCCGGAGGAGCATGGTCTCCGCGGCAGAGAGCTCCGAGGCGCCGGTTTTCCTCGCGGTAATCTTGATCTCGAGATAGGGGAAGAACGCCCGGTAGCCGATGGTGATGCCCTCCGGCCAGGAAATCCCGGAAAGGCGCTTCCCTATGGATGACTCGCCGATGCCGAGAAGGAAATAGCGGAGGATGACGGTGTCGTCAGGCACATTGCTGAAAATTGCGGGGAGGATATGATCATCGCACATCCTTTTGAACTCGGACGGCACGCCGGGGGTGAAGAAGAACTCAGTGCCGTTTATCCTCATCTGATAGCCGCAGGCCGTTCCCGCCGGGTTGTCGATGACCTCGGCACCCTCGGGGAGATCAGCCTGCTTCAGGTTGTTGTCGGTCATGGTCCTGTTCCTTGCGGCAAACCAGTCCCTGATCCGGCTCTCCCAGGCACTGTTCCTGACTACCGGAACTCCTGCGGCGGCAGCTGCCGCCTCAGTCGTCAAATCGTCAGTCGTCGGCCCGAGGCCACCGTTCACTATCACGACGTCAGCGCGCCCGGAGCACTCCTTTATGACAGCGGAGATTGCCTCCCTGTCATCGCCTGTCGAGCTCCTGCGCGAGACTTCTATGCCGCGGTCAATCAGGCGGCGGCTGATCCATGAGGAGTTTGTGTCGTCGATGAAGCCTTCCATGACCTCATCGCCTGTGGAAATCAGTTCAACTTTCATCAGAAAAAGATCCCCCGAATGATTCAGGAGAAATCCTCCCGTACACTGATCGCGCATCCCCTGGGGCCGCGATTATTAATTGTTATTAAGCCGTTTCCTCCGGTATCAGTGCCTCATGCCCGGAAACAGCCCTGCATACAAGTATGTAAGGAAAGTTTAGCACAAGAGGAATCCGTCTGTGCCATGTGACATGCGGCACATTTCCGGAGACATGCATTCTGCCCCTGACTGAAAAAATCGTGGGAAAGGCGCCGTTTCATGAGAAAATACACGGGGAGGCAGAACAGCATGAGATACACATCAGGAGCGGCGGTGAAGATAACCGCCGCGGCGCTCGCGGCGCTCGCCGTCGGGCTTATCGTAAAGTACGTGATTCTGCCGGTGCAGAACCCTCTTGACGAGGCAAAGGACGAGTTCAACAGCGAGGTCGGGAGGAAGATTGAGTTCCCGGTGAAGGTGGGCGGCGGAGTTGCCCTCACTGACATGAGGGTGACCGACGGCCATGAGATGCTTCTCGTGTTCGATCTCGACCGCGAGAACACCGTGAAGCTCGCTAACAGCCCGGATACGGCCGGGCGGAACATGAAGGCGCTCTACTGCACCGAGGACTCGTTCCTGAAGCCCCTCGCGATCTTCGGGAAGGCGGTATTCAGGTTCACCTATGAGGGAAAGGAGACCGCGTCAATGACGGTTACTCCCGACGGCTGCAGCATGACGCTTGAGAGCCTCAGGAAAAAGGCCGCAGGTGAAAGCGCCGGCGCATCTCACGAAAAGGAGGAAAGCAGATGAGAAGTTTTCTCAGGAAAGGGGCAGCAGCCCTTGTCATGGCCGCTGTGCCGTTCATGGCGGCGCCAGCGGTGTCGGGAGACGCGGAGAGCGCAGCCGCCCTTGCGCTGCTCTCTGCAGGAGTCTCCGGGAAGGAGGGGCAGCCGCTCTCCCTGAAGGAGGTCCTGAAGATAAATGCGGCAGTGCAGTTTCTTGGTCTCCCGAAGAAGGTCAGCAAGGAGCTCATCATCAACAGCCTCTATGTCACCCCCGGCTCAGAGATGTACGTCGAGGGACAGATAGCGGATCCGAAATACGATGAGAGCGTGAGGGCGAAGCTTGCCGCTATGGACAGGAAGGCCCGCATCGCCGCGATGTGCCGCTATCCCCTGGTGAAGTCATACCTCTCAAGGCTGAAGCTCGTCGAGGGCGTGCTTCTGACATCAGACGGGAAGCAGCTCGAGAAGATGTCAGTCACCTACGATGACTGCAGTGATGCGGGCGCTGCCGCGGCGGCGCAGGCGGAAAAGAGCCGCTGACGGGTCCATCCCCGGATCCGGGCGCTCTAATCACAGGTAATCGAGCAGGCGGATTTTTTTGAATCACACCTCTCACAACCCGTACGTGCGGTTCCGCATACGGCGTTTCCAGTTCGGACAGGCTAATCCCAATCGTGGATTGGCCTATGAATACATGTTCAGCCAGCTGCAGCTGCAGCACTGACACTGCAACTGCCTGACGTATTTCGTGTTACTCATACCAATATATCCGACTGGGCAAGGGCATATAGCTGTACAGCTGCTCCGGCGTTCCGCGCCTCGGTTCAC
>DEHC01000062.1:23107-28763 GCA_002351705.1 Gammaproteobacteria bacterium UBA2810
TACTATGGCCTCTGCTGACTTCCCGCCGTTAGTTGTTACTGCCGCTTCCGCGGCCGGCGGGACCTCCCCGGGCAAGAACACTGACTTTCATTCCATAACCGCCGTCTTTACCTCAGCGGCTTCCGTCCGGTTATTGGACTTTACGTTATCTTGGACGCTTGTCCGCCACCGCGGCCTGAGACGATTCCTGTTCGTCGGTCCGGAAATTTGCTATCGCGCTTCTTTCAGCTATTGGATTGCTCCGACCACCTTGCGTTTCGCTGACTCTTCCCTCCAGCTTGCGAGCTCGGGACTTCACCCTACAGACAGTGCCCATGCCGAGCACACAAGAAACGGCGGCGGGAGGGAAGCCCTTCCGCCGCCGTTTTTCTGCACTGCTCCTCCTGATGCTACTTGCAGTGCCTGGTGTCCGGGATCTTCGATATCGCGCTGTTTATGGCCTTGGCCATGTCAGTCTCGGAGTCAACCCGGTAGAACTTGCCTCCGGTCGCGTCGGATATGCACTTGATCATCCTGGAGCTCGAATGGAGGGAGATGACGTCAATCCTGAACTTCGGCTGCCTCCGGTGGATCTCCCTCGCGGCCATGCAGACATTGCCGACCGAGCAGTTGTCATCGCCGTCGGAGAGCACGATTCCATAGGCCTCCTCGGTTGCGCCGTCGACCATCTTGCTCATGGCAAAGAGCGCGGTGTAAAGGTCAGTCCCGGAGTAGTTGGGGAGCTTTCTGAGGCTGAACGCGCTGTTGAGGTTCTGGAACAGCCTGGCCTGCGAGCCGTAGCCGTACGATCTCGAGTATCCGCCGCAGCCTCCGATGGAGACAAAGCCGAGGGGGATCCTGCTGTCGATTTTCTGCACCTGCTCCTTCAGCGCCTTTTTCTCGACATCCATCCTGGTCGGATGCTCAAAGAGCGGGCCGTGGTAGGAACCTCCGCCGCCCGTAAAAAGTCCGAGAAGCCCGCCTGACTGCAGCCTGTCCATGATTCGCAGCTCCCTGTCAACCTCAGAGTCAGAGAGGCTGAAGTTCCAGTCCATCGAGGCCGAGACATCAGCGCCTATTACGACAGACGGGAACCTGAGCTCGCCCTTGACGACCTTGCAGACCGGATCATTCTGCACAGGTGTCGCCACAGTCTGCTTCACAGGCTCCGCCTTCGGTGCCTCGGGCTTCGGAGTCTCGGTCTTCCCTGTCACCTTCGGAGGCTCCGGCTCAGCTGGCACTGCGTCCGGATCAAAGAGCGTCCCGAGCAGATCGCCCTCGTCAGGGGCGGCCTCTGGAGCAGCGGCCTCAGGCTCCGCCGGCTCCGGCTCTGCCTCCTCCTCAGTGTCCTTCGCGTCATCAGCGTTCATGAGCTTCTTCATCTCGCTGCAGGGGATGGACTTTCCCTGATAGATGCACATGGGGATATCCGGCTCGTCAGCCTTCTCTGGCTCCGCCTTATTGAGCGGCTCGGTCTTCGCCGGCTCGCTCTCTCCGGTGAGTCCCCTGTACCAGTTCATCAGATCAAAGCGGAAATAGTACGCGAGCCAGCCGAGAGCAAGCAGCAGGAGGAGAAGAAGGAGCGCCGCAAGGAGCTTCCACAGGCAGCCGCTGCCGCCTGCGGGCTTTACGGGAGGAACCGGTACTGGCTTAGGCTCGGGCTGAGGCTCAGGTTTGGGTTCGGGCTTAGGCTCAGGTCTGGGCTCCGGTTTCGGCTCGGGCTTCGGCTGCGGTCTGGGCTTCGGCTCGGCGCGGCCGCCGTACATGACAATCTCGGTGTCAACGGCAGCGAGATAGAACGAGTCATCGCGCACATAGGAGAGAACGCCCTGGACCGCGTCCCTGGCGCTCCCGCCGAGCCCCTTCAGGTTCTCCTCCTTCCCGGCCCAGTCGAGAAAGGCCTCGGTTCTTTTCCTGAAGCGCTCTGCCGCCTCAGCGTACGGACCGCCCTCAAGGCTCTTCAGCGCCCCGAGGCCGCAGGCGTCCGTCCCGAGATGCTCGGACTTCCCGGGGAGATCCGTGTACCATCCCGTAACGCTGTTTCCGCGGCTGCTGTCATTCCAGGAGAAAATCCTCTCGACACCGGCCGGAAGACGGCCGGACACCGCACGGCGGAAGGCATCCTTCCTGCCGATATCCATAGCGCTGTCATGGGCCGCTCCTGCAGAGCCTGTTGCGATACGCTGCATATAAACACCTATTTCATAAGAATGGACTCAAGTTCACTCTGCTTTCTCTGCAGCTCCTCGAGCTTCCGCTGCTTCTTCCTGGTCTCGGCACTGGTCTCAGGGGAAATTGCGGCCGCGTCATTCTGCAGGCGGTCTATCTCCCTGAGCTTCTGCTGCACGTCGGCGCGGTTCCGGTCCTCTGCGCTGATGGAATTTCTCAGCTTTCTCGTGGATCTGTTAAGGCTCTGCTCCATCCTCCTCAGATCCTCCTTCACCGAGCCGGTGTTCCTCACGTCAGTGCGGAGTCTCTGCTCCTCCTCAGCGAGTTTCTTTCCGCGGCTGTTGAGGCCCCTGAGCTCCTCCTCCTGCATCTGGTGGCGCCTCGCGAAGAGCCCCTGGTCGGCGCAGGCCTTCTTCAGCGCGAAGCTCATGCTGCGGTTTGACGGATCGCAGTCCTCGATCGTAGGGTGCAGATCAGAGGCGCATGATGCCATAAGTGGTGCGGCAATGAATGCAATGACAGCCGCTGCAGTCTTTCTCATAACTGAAGAGCCTCCCGCTCGTCTCCCATTGTCATAACCAGGCCCTCAAGCTCGGAAACGTTTCGCTCGTACAGGGCAAGCTTGGCGTCAAGCTCGTCTGACTGGGTATAGTAACCGTGCTCCCTCGCGCTTGCCGAATCGTTCTTGAAGATTTTCTGCTGCTTTTTGGCCTCGGCTAGGGTCTTTTTATACTTCTCGTTTTCCTTCTTCATAGAGGCAAGCTTCGCCTCTGCCTCGTCGTGGCTTATGGTGCCCTTTCTAACGCCCTGTTTGAGACGGGCGATCTCGGCCTTGTTGCTCTTGAGCTCCGACCTCAGGCGCGCGGTCATGTTGGCAAGAGCCTCGTTCCTCGCGTCAACCTGTGAAATCTCCGCCTTGAGGTGGGCCTCGTCGTTTGCCGCGCTGGCACGGTCCTTGTCATACTGGTAGTTCTCGACAAGGCCGTACACGCAGCCGCCTGCCGCGCCGACTCCGGCTCCGACCAGCGCACCGGTAAGCGCTCCCTCCCGGTCCTTGGTAGCTCCGACAAGGGCTCCGGCGATGCCGCCGAAAAGCGCGCCGAAAAGGCTCTTTACCGCACAGTTCTGGCCTCCGGCCTCGGAGAAGAACACCGCCTGATCACGGTCCAGATCATCCTCCGTGCCGTCGCCGGAGGTGCCTCCCATCGATGTGCAGCCCGCGAGCAGGCAGGCCAGGCAGGCGCCTGCGAGCGGCTTGGCAGAAAACTTAATCCTCTTCATGAACCTGAATCCTCCTGCAGGCTGTTTTCCCGGCTTCACTTCCGCCTGACCGACGAGCAGTCAGAAATCCATCTGTCATCCGCGTCGCCCGCCCCCTTGTAGGCAGCGTTCAGATGCGTGAAATACGTCTCGGCAAACTCAGAGAGATTGCCGTTCTGCATCTTCGAGATGTAGAGCAGGGCCCTGTCCTTCTGCGAGCTGATTACCGGGAGATCATAGTTGCCGACAGTCACCTTGAGGGTCGAGCGGTAGTAATTCACGAGGCCGTCAAGCACCCCCTTGCTTGCCGCGCGCTTCCTGCCGAACCCGTCAAGCTGATCCTCACTGCAGAGCTTGCTGTCGCTGCCTTTATCGCACATCTTCTTTGTATCGGCAAGGAGCCTCGTAAGCCTGTCAAGATCCATATTTTGCTTTGCTATGCTCGAGCAGAGGAAGGCGCCGAGCTGGTAATTCGCGACAATCGCGCTGTTTCTCTGCTCCTCGCGGGCACTGTTGGCAGACCTTAAGTCTTCCTGCACCGAGACAAGCGACTGCCTGAGCCCCGCAAGCTCGTTCTGAAGGCCGGCAAGCTCATTCTCACGGTCGCTGCTGCTTTCCTGCATCTCGCGGTTCGCCTCGGTAAGCTCGCGGTTCCTCCTCAGGATCTCCTCCTGGTTCCTCAGCTTCTTCTCAAGCTCCTGGATTTTGCCGACAGTTCCTGCGTTGCCGCCGTGAGTGTCGCCTTTATTGCTGTCATCACCGAGGCTGCTCCATTCCTTCCTGATCTCATCGAGGCGGTTTGGTGACGTGATGGCCGGAGCTCCAACAGCCGTCCTGAAGCCGATGGTCTTTGCCGTAAACTCCTTTCCGCCTGAATAGTACTGATGCTCTGTCCTGACACCGTAGAAAAGGCCTGCGCCCGGGGTCTGGTAGCTGCCTCCCCTGGTCTCGAAGCCGCTCGCCTGGCCGTGCTCCCGGCTGCGCTTGCTGAGCCTGAAGGGCGTTGATGTCATCTCATCCGCGTTTCCGAGCATGTCAAAAAGCCCGGATCCGTCAGCCTTCTTCAGGCCGACGAGCTGAAGCCTGCCGTTGGCGCTGCCGCTGCTCCAGGCGACATCATCCACATTCTCCGGAGCATCGCGGCCGGTCTCTCCGGCAACCCCGCCGCGCGCGGCGTACTCCCACTCGGTTCCTGTCGGAAGCCTGATGAAGCCGGGCTGTCCGTCTTCCTTCGGCATTTTGTCCGGGGCATTCTCATAGAGCCACCTGTTGTATTTCCGGGTGAACTCCATGGCGTCATACCAGCTGATTTTGACAGCCGGAACGCCAAGCTTCATGTCCCCGTTCGGGCATTTCTGCCCGTCAGTCATGACCGCGTCGTACTGCGCCTGGGTGACCTCATACTTGCCGATCCAGTAGTATCTGCCCTCCTTCGGGGTTTTCGGACTGAAGGAGCCTGCAATGTACGAGGATCCGGCCGAGTCAACTGCAGGCTGCGCCTCGCCGCTGCTGATCCCGACCGAAACCTTCACGTCATCGAGAGGCCCCTTTGCCGAAGTCTGGATGCGTCTGAAGACCATTTTCCCGCCGCAGGGCATGGGGAGGGCGAGCTCGTTTTTGCCAGCGTCAGAGGCCGGCACCGGATCCCAGAGATCCCTCGAGGCGTATGCCCCGGAGGAACATGCGAGCGACAGCGCCGCCCCCAGAAGAGTGGCCGGCCTTATGACCGCCCCGCGATTTACAGAACTCACAGCAGATCTCCTTGCATCATGTTGACACAGACTGGTTTTTCAGGCTCTCCGGACTCACTCAGTACCTGACGCTCCTCAGCGCTTCCCCGGGCTCTATGATCGAGGCCTGCCATGCCCCCCAGAGAGAGGCCATAAGCGAGATCGAGAGAACGGCGGCATACCCTGAGATTATATGCCATACGCCGAGCGTGCTGACCACATTATCGCCGAGTCCAGCGCCGAAATGGGCGTTGAATGTCATACTTCCGACAAAATAAACTATGCACGCCGCGGCATAGGCGGCAGTCGAGAGGATGAACGCCTCGGCCGTCAGGAACAGCGACACGCGCTTTCTCGTAAGTCCCATCAGGCGCAGCATGGCTATGGTCTGCTTCTTCCTCTCGATGTCAGCGGTGAAGGTGCCGAAGAGGAAGCAGGTCATGCCGGCTGCCGAGACCAGCGCCACGAGCCAGAACACATAGTCAAGCGCGCTCCTCACGAACCTTGCCCTGCTGATG
>DEHC01000062.1:28897-56726 GCA_002351705.1 Gammaproteobacteria bacterium UBA2810
ATATCCTTCAGGTTTCCGCTGAACTGGCAGGCCCCGCCCCGGGAATAGCTGTCCATGGACCTCATGACGCTCTCCGGAAGCACTATTTTTGCGTTCGTGTCAGGGCTCGCGAAGTCAAGGACGATCTCAAACGGACACTTCTCAAGCGTGCCGTCCTTCACCCTCCCTGCGATGACAAGGAACCTGCTGCCCTGGTCAAGCCCGAGTGCTGATGCGGTCCCGGAGCTCAGAACTGCACCTTTCGCATCGCCAGCTCCGGCGCTTTCTGCCTTTATTCCCTTCTCAGTCGCAGTGCCAGTCGATACGCTCACAACATTCCGTCCCAGGATGAAAAGGGGCTCGCCGTCCCGGTAGCGCTCGGCCGCAGTGATGAAGTCAGGGGTGAGGAACACTGCCTTGAGGCCAGAGAGGCTCTCGGGGACTATGCCGGCCACCTTGACCTGGATCTTCTCAGCCTCCCTCCTGTCATTAACCGTGCGGGTAATGACTATCTCGACAGTATCGCCAGCTGCCGCGCCGAGGTATGATGCCGCCCTTTCGGTAAGGACAGCCTCGCCGGGCTGTTCAGGTATGCTGAGATCCCTGAGGAGCGGATCTCCCTTTCCCGTTGGGAGCATCTCAGCGCCGGTGAGGATCCTCTTCTTTCCCCTGATGTCGGCCACTGCGCTCAGCGATCTCGTGAGCGGTGCGGCAAAAGCCACGCGGCTGTCATGATGAAGCCATTCGAAGAAATCGTCACCAAGGCTGCCGTTTCCGATCATCCGGATCTCGAGGTTCTGCGGATCGTTGACCAACTTCTCCTCAATCCCCTGCAGAATACCGACCCTGAGGCTGTAGAGGAGCATAAGCGGACAGACCACGGCAAGAATCGAGACCGCAACGCAGAGGGAGACCTTCCAGTCCTTTCTCAGATCGCAGCAGGCAAGCTTCCAAAGCATCATGCCTCCCCGGCGGGGCTCTGCTCCCCGTCATCAAACACGGATGATTTCGGCTGATCCCCTGGCTGAGCGGTGACATGCTTAACGAGCATGCCGCCGCTTCCGATGAGCTCCGGATCATGCGTTACGACAAGCGCCGAGATGCCGGTAGTGCGCACCATATCAAGAATGGTGCCGAAAAGGCTTCTTGCCGTCTCGGGATCAAGCGATGCGGTCGGCTCGTCAGCGAGCAGCACGTCAGGATGGTGGACAAGGGCCCTGAGGAACGAGACGCGCTGCGCCTGACCTACTGAAAGGATCCCGGGCATCTCACTGAGGAGTGAAGTCTCGAGGTTGAGGACCTTGAAGTACTTATCAATCCAGTCATCGAGGCTGTCAAAATCATCACCCCAGCAATCCCTGATGCCGCATCCTTTAAGCTTCAGGGGAAACGCAATATTCTCCCTCACCGTGAGGAACGGGACGAGCCCCCCGACCTGCAGCATGAAGCCGACAGACCCTGCCCTGATAACGGAAAGCGTGCTGTCATCAGCCTCACTGTCGATGACCCTGGCGCTGCCGTCAGGTTTTCTTCCGATAATTATGGAGCTTTTCACTCCCTGCTCATCAGGATCCGGGCGCGTTATGAGGCCCGCGGCCTGGAGGAGCGTGCTTTTCCCCGAGCCGCTCGGACCGCTGATTACCGCGACGCCGCCGTCATTCACCGAAAGGTGCCTCACCAGGACGTGGAATGCATCCTTATCCTTCCCGTTGGTGATCCTTACATTGCTGAGCTCTAACATTACGGCAGCATTCTCAGTGGAACAGGATATACGTCATCGGCATGGTCGGCACCCTCCGCAAGGGAGATCCACTTGTCGGTATCCTCGTTGCACTTTCTGTAGTAGCGGAGCTTGTTGTTCATGTTCCTGAGGAATTTATCCTGCTGGTCATACGAGAGCGCTGCCCAGTCCTCCGCGTCCATGGCCGTGACCTCGCTCCTGTAGGGAAGCCCGTCAAGGTACTCGGCCATCACCGCGTCAGAGAAAGCGCTCTTCCTGCCGCTGAGCTCGGAGGGATCGCGTCCCATCTTGAGGGCAATGTCCTTGAGCTGGCTGAACATGGTTTCAGGAGACCTGAGGCCTTCGCCTGCGGCCTTTATGACCCCGTCGACCCTGTCTGCCATGTTGCTGAGATCTGTTTTCGTAAGAAGGACATACGGCTCGACCACAGGCTTGTGCCCGGGTGCAAGATCAAGATCCGATATCCAGGAGCTGATAACGCTCGGCGCCCTGCTGCCCTGGAGCTTTCCCAGGTACTCAAGCTGCATGGCGAGCCCGAGGCGCTTGATATCGTTGTCGCCGACCTTCTTCGCCTCCTCCTGGAGCACGCTGATGGTGCTTCCTATGCTCTTCTCGCCGTTATAGGCATGGAGAGTCTGCGCGGTAAGGAGATCGCTGATCCCCAACACCTGCTTCCTGAATGCTGAATGATCAGCAGTATCAGTCTGGAAATAAAGCGGCTTGTTGAGATAGCTGTTGTTCGAGAGGACCTCATACTGGGCCTTTGCAGACTCGCGGTTCTTCTTCGCGTTCTGGCTTGAGGTCAGAAGATGCACGGCGATGAGCCCGATATGCTTCTGCTCAAGATCCGCCTTGAGGGTCTCCTCATTGTAGCCGGTGCTCGCGTGCTCTGTGCCGCCCTCAATGCCGCCCGCATCGGTGATGAGAACGACATAGCGCCCGTGAAAGCCGCTCCAGTCGATGCTGTTCACTGCCTCGGCGACGCCGGCGAAGGAGTCCTCGTCGAATAGCGGACTTGAGACAGTGGCAGCCTTAAGCTGTGCGGTCTTCTTCAGGAAGTCATCGCTCCCCGTAACATCGTTCGGATCAGCGAAAATCTGCGTGGTGTACTCAAGCCCCGGCACAGCCCTGGTGTCGGACCTGAAGCCGATGAGGCCGAATCCGGCATACTGCGCCAGCCCCGCCTCGTCGAGGGCCTTGTAGAAATCCTTCACGATTTCCCTGGTCTGATCGAGGTAGGTCTGCATGGAGATGCTGGTGTCAACCACGAACACGACGCCTGCGCGGAATACCCCGACCGAGTTCGCATCCTCCTGACCGCCGTTCCCGCTGCCGGTCCCGCCTGATGCCCCGGCAGACGATGATCCGGAGGCAGAGGCCGATGTGCTGCCGCCATTACCGACTGCAGAGTCAAGCGAGAGAGAGGCAACGTTAAGCTCGCGGACGTAATTGCCGTCCGCTGTCATCTGCTCCGCGGAGTCCAGGATCGGGAGAAGGTAGAACCTTCCGGGCTCCTGCCAGTTGACATAGGCCTCAGGCTCCTGAGAGACGACGGAGGACGAGCCGCCCTTCCCGAGCGATGCCCTTGCGGACTTCTCGAGGGAGACGGCTTTCTCGCTTGTCACGATGCCGTCCAGGGTCTTCTGATCCTTGTACATCAGCGCGCGCTCACGGCCGACGCGGTTCGTGAAGAAGGCGGTCATCTGCATTTTCCAGGGAATGGTGCAGTCAGCCTTCAGCCAGCCTGACACATGCCCACGGCTGTCGGGACCGACTTCAAGATACCCGCTTTTCCTCGAGTAGACGTAGAACCTTGAGAACGGGATGACTCCCTCTCCCTCCGCGCTCTCGCCGGGCCTGCTTACAAGCCGGCAGTCAGGCCTCGTGATGACTCTTTCGAAAAGAGTCTTCTTTCCTTCCTGCAGAAGAGGAGTCCTCTGCCCGGCAGCGGCCTCCGCGCCTGCCGCGAGAGCCAGTGCGGCAGCCATGACCAAAAGTGCAGCCTTCTTCAATTTTTCACCTCGCTAAATCCTTCACCAGGCACTCAGGCTATTTACTGCCTGCCGACCCAAGCTCAGCGACATGCTTTGATGTAGCGTCATCGAGCTCAACGCCGAGATCCTCGGCCTGCCTGTACCAGTATGCGGCATCCTCGGCATTCACGGGGAAGCATTTGCTGCCGCCCAGGGCAGGATCGAACTCCTTCGCGTACTCAAGTGACCAGCCTCCGTCGCTGTAAACCTTCGAGAGATAGATCCTCTTTGCTATGCCGCATTTTTCATGTGCCTTGCTCTCAGCGATTATTTTCCTGAGTCTTGCGTCATCAGCAGACTCGCCGGCGCATCTGCTGATGAACTTCAGCTCGTCATCTGCAGTGTCAATGCCGCAGGGATCCGCGGGCTTCGCGGGAGCCTCGGTCTTTGCCGGGGAAGAGAACAGGGAGCGTCCCTTGTCAAGGAGCTCGCTGCCGTATTTGTTCCAGAGGAGCCATCCGCCGAAGCCGAGTCCTGCAAGGATAAGCAGGATCAGGATGGCCAGTAGGATTTTCTTCCATGGGAAAGGCTTTCCGGCAGGCTTATCCGGAGCAGCATCAGAGCCTTCCGAAGGAGGCTCATCAGTACCCGCTTGGGAACCATGTCCTGCATCATCATGCTCCGGTGCGTTCTGCTCCTTTTCTCTCTCTGCGGAACCGTCTTCGGCTGCGCCTTCTGCGGATCCTGGATTTCCGGCAGAAGACCCGGGAGCCTCACCAGTGCCTGCACCGTTCAGGTTTTCTGCCTGTTTGGTACTTTCTGCCGGCTTTTCCGGCCCTGGAGCGGGAGCAGACTCCGGCTCTTCCTGAGGCTGTGCCCTGGTCTCTTCATCCTCACCGAATATCCTGACGATTTCGGACCTGTCGGCACCGTCATCTCCTTTGGTAGCGGTGACTGGGAGCTGACCATTCCCTTGGATAGTCCCGTACTGGCCGTCCTCAGGCTCCGTATCCTCAGCCTCCCAGACTTCGACCCGGAGCCTGCTCCCAGTGAGCTTGTCGTAAATAGCCCTGACAAAGAACTTAGGCAGATGAAACACCAGCTTCCCGCTGTCAAGTTCAATCATGTCGTCACTGAAAGTGCACGGGCGCCGGCCGCCGTCAAAGACAACCTTGTACCTCTCTTCTCCATCCTTGGTCTTGAATTTAACTGGTTTCAGATACTTGTCATCATTGGTTTTTATGGCAAAGCGGATATCCTTGCCTCCCTCCCAGCCGGAGCAGACAAGATCCGCCATGCCAGATCCGGTAACTTTAAGCCTGACATTCAGTCTAGCTTTGTCTTTGTTAGGTTCCACTTTGAATCCTCACTCAGGCCTTCTGCCCGGGGAATGCCGCGATGATTTTCCCGAGAGCATCGTTTTCCGCATCGCTGATGCCGTCCGGATCCCGTCCGCTCGCGGTCATGACGTTGGCGTCCACCACTTCGACATACTGCTCTGTCCAGTCGCTGACAAAATTGCGTCTGAACGGCACGCACTCTTCCCTGATTACCGGATGCCCCTCGGCGTCAGTTTCAGCGCGTTTGAAGATATCCTTCTTTCCGTCTCCTCCGTCCTTTACCTCATCCTTCGCACCGAGCCAGGCGATGAAGTCAGAGAGTATGTTGGAGATGGACGAGACATTTCTCTCCCTCGCCTCATCAAGGTCAATGCCATTCTTTTCGTTCTCGAGGATGGCCTTAGCCAGTCTCTGCTTGAGGCCGTCCCTCTCCGCAGCGTCAATCATTTCTTTCGAGAGCTGCTCGATGAGAGCCTTTGCCATGCTGACAGGTCCGTTCCTGGTTGCTCTCTTCCATCCGGAGCAGTACAGCTTCACTGCCGGATCATCCGGAAGGCCGCGCATATGCCGGAGCCACTTCCGGTAGATGCTCTCGGCAAGAGGTGAGTAAACCTCACCGTCTCCGCTGTCAGCCTGAGCCCCGCTCTCTTTCGAAGGCTCAGTCCCGCTGTCCGCTGCTGTTTCGTCAAGGCCGGAAAGGAGGGCGTCATCAGAGAACAGATCCTCAAGGCTTGCCTCCGTCTCCGGAGCCTTTGGTGCTGCCGCCTCGGTGGCAGCAGACTCAGTCTCTTTCCTGTTCCCGGGAACAGTGCTGTACTTCTCCTCCTCGCAGGCAGACCTGATCTCCTCCGGAGCAAGGTTCATCATCTTCAGCACCAGCCCGAGACTTGCCCTGCCGTCAATCTCAGGAGAGTCCTCCCGTGTGCCAGACTCACGCTTCAGGAGCGGGCTGAGGAAATTCGCGGCTATAAGCTTCCTTTTCTCGAGATCTTTCTGCTCCTTTTCCGGGGTGCGGTACCATTTGCCCAGCACTTTCTTGACAGCAGACTCAACGGACTCATGAAGCAGGCTCTGCATGGCCGCAAACTTTAGATTCTCCCCGTCAGCAAGGCCGATGGATTTGTTCAGCAGCTCCATTCCTCCGTCATTGAGGCCCATGACGGCCTTCCACTTCTCCTCAGGGCTGTCGATGTGGCTTCTCACATCCTCATCATTGATGAAGGCCTCCCGTATCTCCTCGAGTTTTTCAAGTTTTTCGGGCCGTATGCCTGTTTCAGGAGAGTCCTGATCCTTTGAGATGAGGAAAGACGACCAGCCGGGCTTTCTGACAAGGAAAATGTTGCCGAATGGCTTGCCGGGATTCCAGCTGTTAAACCATTTGGCCTTGCCGAACTTCTCAAGGACCGTCTGCTGCAGAAGGCCCGCCCTGCCGAACTGATGCTCGGAATTATTCTTAAGCTCATCATCGATTCTCTTGTCGAACTTGGTGATGGCCCAGAAGAGCCCCGGCTTGTGAAGGGCACGCTCGGCAGGATCCTTCCCCTGAGCCTTGTCGATCCACCTGTTGAGCACCTTTGCGATATTGACCTCAAGCTGGGCGTCTGACGGAGTGCAGACAGTAAGCATGTTTATCTCATTGTCATCGGTGTACTGCTCAAAGAGGAAAGCGACCTTTCCCCTGAGGAAGTGCTCATAGGAGAGGTTGTTGGTTTCAGGCTTTCCTTCCGTGAGGCGGTTGCGGTAGCCGGGGAAATCCAGGATCTCAAGGTTCCTCGCGGCCGGGGACTTCGGCTCGTCGATGAGGACTATCCTGATCTCATGTGTCAGGGCAGCGAGCTCGGCACGGTTGATATCCGCCTTGGTGCCGTGCTCCGTGACCACAGTGACATTGTCCTGGTCGTGAAGCCCGAGAGTCTTGAGAGCGTCAACGTTCATCAGTGACCGCATGCCGGCGTTTTTCTTCTCCGCAACATTGTAAATAACGCCTATATCAGCCCTGACCTCGTGCGAATACTCCAGCTTCTCAAGATCATGCGCGAGATCCTTATAGAGGTTCGTGAACAGCTGCTCCTCGTTCCACAGTTCGGAAAGCACCTCAGCACGGCTGTCTATGTCAAGCTGCGGCAGCTCATTTACCGCACGGCGCCAGAAATCATCGTCGAGGAACTCAAGATCATTCCTGTAGCCGTTTCTCACGTACTCCCTGAGATCAACCACCATTTCAGGCGGAAACGCCTTTGCCGCATACCTGCTGCCGCATCCTGACGGGCTTATGCTGCAGGCGCTGCCGCTTTTTGCCTCGTCGAGCTTCCTCATGGCATTCGCCAGGGAGCTTTTTCTCTTCACCTCATGCCAGTCAAAGTCGTTGAAGCAGGAGTTTATGAGGATCTTGGCGATGTCGCATTCGCCAAAGAGCCTGAGAGGCACGCAGAACTTCGGATCCTTCTCTGGCTCACCCTTTCTGGTGAAGCGGGTTACAAGGCCGGTCGACTCCTTGCCGTTGCCGCGCGGGTTGATATCATCGATGAAATCAAGCACGGTATCTCCCATCTTTGTACGGAGCCTGCCGTCGGCAGATGCCGCAAGGCTCGATACAAGAAAGGACTTCCCTGCCTGGGACGGACCGAAAAGGCCAAGTGCAGGTGCAGTCCCCGCTACGCGCAGCATCCTGTCCGCCTCGTTCTTGACGCAGTAGAGCTTCTCGATCCCGTCGTCAGCCTCATTGTCAACCTTCTTAACATGCCTGGTGCTGTTTATCCAGCTGACGGCAGCGGACGCCTGCTTGCTGACTGCGCTCCAGGCCTCCCTGAGAGCTGCGCTCCTGTCTTCTGACATACTGTTCTCCATATCTGTCCCTGCCATCATAGAACCTTTCCGCTGTCGAGCCAGTATTCGCCTGAACTGCCGGCACCCTGTATATTCGTGGTATTGAGAGTGAGGCTGATATCCTCTTCGGTGATTTTAATGTGGACATCATCATCAGACTTGGTCGTGAGCTCAGGAGGATTCTCCATGAAGTCAACCTCGAATGCCTCTGAGTCGGCGTCAAACTGCTCGGCATTTCTCCTCGCCTCGTCAGGCTTGAGCCTGCGCCTCAGAGCCATCTTAACTGTCACTTTGTTCTCATCACTCATCATCGTGGCAATCTTGTCACTGAAGGTCAGCCGGTAAAGGGGAGCCGCCGGCCATCTGTCTATGTCGAACTGCTTGTAGCCGAGTATGTTGTCCTTGCCGTTTACTGTGAAGTAGCTGTCACGGACACCATTGTCAGTCTCAGCCTCAAGCTCATAGTCAGGATCATCAAGATTGACGTTGCTGTAGTAGATATTCTCATGCTTGAGCTCGTCCTCTCCCGTGATCGGGCCGAAGAACTTGATTGTCGAGTAGGTCTCGATGCTCTTCGAGGTCAGGCGGAAATCCTTGACGCTGACAGTGGAGGAGAGATAGCAGAGCATGGCGCCGATGGCGGCCGAGGTCTTGGGATCCTCGATGTAGCCGATATCGTTGAACGGATACCAGTCGCCTGTATGGTAATGGTACATGCCGATAATCCGTGATGCAGGCAGAGAGAGGTTCGCATTGAAGAACGCCCTGACACCCGGGAGCTTGGAGCTCCTTCCCGTGATAAGCACCACGTCGCAGTTGGAGCTGTCGATGACCTCGCTGAAAATGCCGAAGATCTTGAGAATCTTCTGGAATTTTGATTTGTTGTCTGTCCTGATGAACTCCTTGAAAAGCCAGGCGAAGTCCACCGACAGTACGGCATTGAGAACCGAGTACCTGTCATCATCAAGCTCAATGCGGAGCGGCCGGTCAGCATACTCAAGAATATTTCTGTCAGGAAGCTGCCCGCCGTTGTCTCCGAGGATGTCGCGGAGGGTTTTCCCGTCAATCGCGGCGTCAGTCTCAGGATCAGATGGATTGTACTTCTCAAAATCCGAGAGGATCCTGAGCGCGACCGGAACAAACACCTGAGCATTGAACTGGACTCTCTTGGTCCTGTCCTGCTGTCCGATGTCGGTCCCGCCGAAAAGCTTCTGCATCATGTAGCTGACCCGTTCCTGACTCATCCCGCGTGACAGGAGATCCTGCTGCACCGAACTCAGTATGCAGGTCTGAATGATGATCTGCATGATGTCATCACCAGCGAGCTTGAAGCCGTCATGGAAAATCTGCCTGGCAGTAAGGTATGCGCCGTTGGAGCGCAGGTTCTCTGTGGCACCGCGGTCAAGGCTGTACCTGTTTATGACGAGATCGGTCGTTCCGCCTCCGATATCAACCGTCGCCACAGTAAGGGCCCTGTGATCCGGGCTGTCGGCGCGCGACTGCGTGGCGATGAAGAGATCGGCATCGCCCTTGTAGTTCTTGACTATCTCATTGTACAGATACACGACCTGCCCGCAGACCGCCTCATCCCAGTCTATTACGACATCAGGGAGGAACGGCCAGTATTTCTGCCTGCTCTCCTCGGTCGAGAAATCGACGTCGCTGGCATCTTCCGGGATCCAGCCCATGCACTGCCAGACAAGGCCTACGGCCTTTCTCACGCAGCTGCGGTAAATGTCAATCTCCTGCTTCGGCATTGAGGGTGGAACTGTAAGGACAATGGACTTGAGAACCCTGGGGAGATCCCTGTTGGTCATGTTCCAGCGCTGCGCAGGCGAGTTCATCTGGCAGATTGCCTGGGAGATGATCTCGGTCAGCATGAATGTCATGCAAGATCTCTTGGAGTAATACGGACGGAACACCGCCTCGCCGTCACCTTCCCTGAAAGTGAAGAGGGGCTCTCCTTCACCGCTGATGAGGTCCGACATCGGCTGGCAGACCGCGGCCTTCTCCTCTGTCTCGGCGCTGCCGCGGTTGAACTTCCACTCCTGCTCTGATTCCGAGCCGTCCCAGAGATAGCGCTTGGGACTTGAGATGCCGCTTATGCCCTCATTGCCGGTAGTCTTGCCGGCAAGCCATGATGCCTCCGGCCCTACTCTTACCATGGTCGGCCAGAGGAAAGTCCTGGTGCCGCTCCTGAATGAATAGATTTCGTTGCCGAACGATGCCTTATGGAACTCAATCCTGCTCGCAAACGGCTTCCTGCAGACTCTCTCAAGCCTCGTCAGATCCCTGATCTCAAGCTCGTAATGCTGGCTGAATCCGGTCGGATCATCGGGATGCTTCTCGATTATGATGCCGCAGGTCCTGGAATTTCCGATATCCAGGATTAAATTGACGTCAATGACGTCCTTATGGTCAGACTTGCGCTCATTCTCGGCGATCTTGACATCGGGGACAACAGTCTCATCATGGATCAGCGCCAGGAGGTTGAGGTAGTCCTTGTTGTACTGACCTCTCTGGATGTCAAAATCAATTTTGGTTCTCTTGCTGATATTCGGATCGCTGCTGCGGAGGCGGCAGGACTCATAGACGTACCTTATCCACCTGTCCACCCAGTCTCCGGGCTGCAGATACCACTCGTTGTCGCAGGAGTAGCAGGCAAACGCGAAGCTGCAGCCGTTCCTGATGTCAGTGTCTCTGGGTATGCCTGACTTGTAGTCGACTCCTGTTGAATCGAATATCCTAGTGTCAAAGGCGATGGTGAGGAGATGGGTGAATCCGGATCTCCTGATGTCATCCCTGTCAGTAATCCTCGCGATGCGGAACCTCGCCCAGTTGCCGGGCCCCTTGTTGAACTCATTGTCAGAGATGGTCTTCTTGTGATCCTCGGCCTTGTCGCGCGTGACCTTGCTGAAAAACGGCAGCGGCAGCCACTCGCCGTCAAACAGCTCTACGGCATTCCTGACTTCGGCTTTTTCGGAGTCATTAATTGCAGTATCTATATCGCCCGGATCACAGTAATAGCTGTCAGACGGATCCCTTACGAGGCGCTTCCAGCTGAACTTGCTGCTGACGCCTGTGTCCTCGCTGTCATCGGACGGCGGAACAGGCTTAAGGGAAGACTGGATGAAGCGGCCGGTCCCGTGCTCCTTCCAGTATGCCTGGCGCTCCGGATCCTCACTGTCGAAATCAAGCTTCAGTCCGAAGTCCATGAACTGGATGCCGCTGTTCTTTATGAGCCTTACAGTGTTGGTCTTCTTGTATGAGATTAAATTAGGCAGCATTATTTACCGGCCCCCTGTTTATTACCGTCTGACAATACAACCGGAACCGACCTGCCGCCGTTTCCGCTCATTGCGCACCTGCTGTTACCAGAAGAGTCCTCATGGCAGTCGATCTTCTGCGCCCTGAACGAGCTGCCGTCGCTGCATTTGATGGATCCCGAGGGAGAAATGCTCACACTGCCGCCTGTTCCCGAGGTGCTTACCGGGCCGCGGCACTCTGTTCCGTCGATCTGGCGGATTATCTCCTCGCCGGTGCCGTCACCGTTCCATTTGAAGCTCATCTTAACCGGCTGGCCGTGCTTCTCGTCCCTGAGTCCCGAGGATGCAGAGAGCTCGCTGCCGCGGGTCATAACTGAATTCCTGAGGGCTGATGCCTTCATCGGGCGTGCAAGGGGCCTTACAGGACTTACCGGTCCCGCAGCCTGATCGGCTCCGGCAGAAGCCGGCGGCTGGGCCGTGCTGCCTGTGGCGGCGTCAGCCTTTGACGCAGGAGCAGCCTGGCCTGCTGCATCACTGCCTGCTGGAGCTGCGGCAGCATCAGGACCTGACTCTGCATTGCTGTCAGGAACAGCGTCAGGATTTGCGGTCTGATCTGCCGCGGAAGCAGAATCAGGATTCACAGCCTGGTCCGTCCCGGACACAGCGTCAGGATTTGCGGTCTGATCTGCCGCGGAAGCAGAATCAGGATTCACAGCCTGGTCCGTCCCGGGCACAGCGTCAGGATTGACCGGCTGTTCCGTCTCCGGAACAGCATCCGGATTCACTGCAGGATCATTTCCTGATGCTGCAGGATTGCCCTGTGTCAGATCAGCCGATGCATCTGCGCCTGCGCTGCTGTCTGATGTGCCGGCGGCATTAAGAGGAGCAGCAGAGTCCCCGTTCACTCCTGCCGTAGCGCTCACGGCGGTGTCACTGCCAGATGCTCCGGGCTGCAGGTTAATCAGGTCTGTCCTGTCACCGTCATGCCGCTCATCCGCTGTCGCGTTCACTTCATTGGGCTCATCTGCAGGCACATCATCTTTCTTGTCAGCCGCAATGGCTCCGGTGTCTTTGTCATCCTGCAGCGGAGCAGTGATCTGCGGCAGCCGGACATCTCCCAGATCAGGGAAGAACCTCGGCTTCAGCAGGTAAAACCAAAGAAGCAGCAGAAGGAGGAGAAGAAGGAGGAACAGAAGGAGCCACCAGAGCCACGCAGGAATCATGGCCCAGAAACTCTTCTTCTCCACAGTTCTTGTTTCCTCTGTCACTGTCTCTGAGCCGCCCGCAGCAGCCGTCCCGGCTCCTGCGGCAAAGGCAGTCCCTGCCGCACCGGCAGCAGGCGATGGAGCAGGCTCAGGTTCCGGAGCGGGTTCAGGCGCCGGAGCAGGTTCCGGCCGGGGAGCAACGGGCTCCGGCGCTGCCGGCTTTGGAGGCCTCAGGAAATAGAAAGGATCTGCTCCCGCAGTCTCTATCCCCTTTTCCGTGAAACCCCAGAAAGTCAGTACAGGATGTCCGTCAACGATAAAGATCCAGTCCCTGCCCGGCGTCTGGAGCACTATCGGCGGAGTTCCCTTCTCTTTGTCTCCTGAAATCAGCTCAAGGAAAGATTTAAGATCGGGCGACTGGTCCGGCCTGTCCCTGAGCCTCTCGGCAAGCTTTGCAAGGCCTGCTGTCATCTGGTCAAGCTCGGCCAGAGCCGCCGCGCGCTCGGACTCCTGAGCTTCCCGCCATGGAGTCCATTGCGGATCGCCGTTGTAATATGAGCCGTTGCAGTACCAGTCGATTCTGGATCCGGCCCTGTTGGTCTCCGATACGGCGAAATATCTGGTCAGTGACTTGTCCTTCCGGTCAAGGTTCTTCAGGAAAACCGATGCGAACTCATACGCAGCCTTGTTGCCTGCTCCAAGCGGGTAGAAATCGTTGATATTCCCGAATGTAAGAATCTTTCCTTTTGTAATCATTTTATCAACAGCCCTCTCTGTTCCGGCTTCGGTTCCGCTGCCCGTCAAATACTCCACAGTGACCGCCAGGACCGCAGCCGCCGGAGACTCAGGATCCCGGAGCTTCCGTGTCATCAGGAAGCATAACGGTTCTGATCCGGCAGGTCAGCAGCATGCCGTTCCGGCGTCTGCATCCGCGGAAGATCATTTTATCTTATAAATGATACAGATAAACTGCGCAGAGCAGAGTGATTTTATCAGCAAATGGCGTAAAATTTCGCGCCTTCAGGCAGCATTCAGGATTGCGGACAGAACTTTGCTTTCAGGGAGCCCGCAGGGCTTGAAAGGATGGCAGTCCGGAAAGGCGGCGGCGCGTGGAAAGGATATGAAACAGGCAAAAAAATACCGGATGCTGTGATCCGGTATTCCAAGAGAAAGCCCTTAAGGCTTAAGCAGCTGCCTGCTCGCCGAACTTTGCCTTGAAGGCAGCGGCGATTCTGGCCTGCTGGCGTGAGCCTGCCTTGGGATGGATTACTCTCTTGTGGGCAACGCGTCCGATTACTGACTGAGCCTCGTTTACAGCCTTGACTGCTGCATCGCGCTCGCCTGCCTCAATGGCAGCGAAGGCCTTCTTGATATAGGTGCGGACCATGGAACGTGCGCTGTTGTTTGCACTGCGTGCTTTGGCGTCCTGAAGAACACGCTTCTTGGCGGATTTGATATTAGCCAAAATAAACTCCTAAAAATGTTCATGCCCGCCCGGGGCGGACACCGTTTGAGGTTACTGTTTCAGCCGTGCCGGAGACCGGCCGGCTCTGAATCGGGGCATTATAACTGAACATTGCCTCATTATCAAACACCGCGCGCGGCGGACTGATAAAGGACGGCCTGCCGCCGCGGTCCCTCCGGCTCGGGAGCTGTGCCCAGGTAGTATAATGTTGCGTCTTAAGTATCCTGTTGAACGTGTGGTGCCTCCCGTGGCCAAGAAAAGTCTGCTCAGATCGGGCCTGATCGTATCAGCCTCGACGTTTCTCTCCCGCATACTGGGAATGATCCGCGACATCATCATCGCCCATATCCTCGGAGCCGGATTCTCCGCAGATGTGTTCCTCTTCGCGAACCGCATACCGAACTTCTTCAGGAGACTCTTTGCGGAGGGAGCGTTCAACCAGGCATTCGTCCCGGTGCTCTCCGACGCGAAGGCAAAGGGCGATGAGGAGGCCCGCGATCTCATCGCAAGCGTTATGGGAACGCTCGGCGTGATAGTCGCCGTGGTTACGGTCATCGGCGTCATCGGCTCCTCGGTTCTGGCCGCGGTTTTCGGCTGGGGCTGGTTCATGGAGTACCTGCATGACGGCCCTGAGGCGCACAAGTTCGTGGAGGCAGGCTTCCTCCTCAAGATCACCTTCCCCTACCTCTGGTTCATCACCATCACCGCCCTTTTCAGCGCCGTGCTCAACACCTGGAACAGGTTCGCAGTCCCGGCGCTCACACCGTGCCTCCTCAACATCGCGATAATCGCCGCAGCGCTGCTTCTCTCGCCGCGCCTTGAGAACCCGGAGGAGGGGCTCGCATGGGGCATCTTCGCTGGCGGCGTGATACAGCTCGTCTTCCAGATCCCGTTCGTGATGAGGCTACGTCTCCTCGGCCGTCCGAAATACGCCTGGAACCACCCCGGCGTAAAGCAGATCCGGACTCTCATGATCCCAGCCCTCTTTGGCGTCTCGGTGAACCAGATCAACCTTCTCGTGAACACCACGCTCGCGACCTTCCTCGCCACAGGCTCAATCAGCTACCTTTACTATTCAGACAGGCTCCTCGAGTTCCCGCTCGGCATGTTCGCCGTAGCGATCAGCACCGTGATCCTCCCCGCCCTTGCGAAAGTCAGGTCGGCAGGTGACATGAGGCGCTACGCCAACACGATGGACTGGGGAATCAGATCCGTACTGCTGCTCGGCTGCCCGGCAATGGCCGGCATGATCGCGCTCCGCGAGCCCATCATCTGCGTCCTCTTCATGCACGGGAGCTTCTCCGCGCATGACGCGGTGATGGCCGGCCAGAGCCTCTTCGCCTCGTCACTCGGCATACTCTCCCTGATGCTCGCGAGAGTGGCAGCCCCGGGCTTCCACGCGGTAAAGGACATGAAGACCCCGGTGCGCTACGGCATAATCGCCATGATCGCGAACATCATCTTCAACCTTGCCCTGACCTGGCCTCTCGGCTATATCGGGCTCGCCCTTTCCACAGCGCTCTCGGGGACCGTCAACGCCTGGTGCCTGATGCGGGGGCTCTCGAAGCGCGGGATCTACTCTCCCCCGAGAGGCACCTGGATCCTCTCGGTGAGGCTCATCCTCGCAGCCCTCGTCATGGCAGGAGCCGTCTGGTGGCTGAGCCCTGACATCTCTGTCTGGTCAGGATGGAGCACCATGGTGAGGGCAGCAGCCCTCGGCGGGCTGATCGCTCTCGGCGCCGCGGTCTATGCTGCCGCGGCTTTCGCCTTCGGTCTCAGGCTCAGGGACCTCAAGGCAGACACGGAGGCTCTCTGATGGAACTTGTCCGCGGACTCATCAACGTTAAGGAAAAGCACTCCGGCTGCGTTCTCACCATCGGGAACTTCGACGGCGTGCATGAAGGGCACCGCATGGTCCTCGCGAAGCTCCGGGAGATGGCAGTAAAGTACCATGTTCCCTCGGCAGTCATGACCTTCGAGCCGCAGCCTCTCGAGTACTTCAGCGGGATCAGGAACGCACCGCCCCGCATCTCGACGCTGCGCGACAAGCTGACCATCATGCAGGAGCTCGGCATCGACAGGCTCATTTCGCTGAGGTTCGGGAAGGAGCTCTCCTCGATGGGCGCGGACGCCTTCATCAGGGATATACTCGTCGGGAAGCTCGGGGTCAGATGCGTGGTTGTCGGCGACGACTTCTGCTTCGGGAAAGGCCGCGCCGGGAACCTTAAGCTCCTCAGGAAAATGGGTGAGGAGTACGGCTTTGAGGCCATCGGGACCGGGAGCTTCATGGACGGGAGCCGTAGGGTCAGCAGCACGCTTATAAGGAAGGCCCTCACGGACGGAGATCTCGCCTCGGCGGAGAGGATGCTCGGCAGGGAGTACTCGATGTCAGGGAAGGTCACCCACGGCGACGAGATCGGGAGGACCATCGGCTTCCCGACGGCCAACATCCACCTCGGGAACAGGCGTGTCCCCGTTGCCGGGGTGTTCGCGGTCAGGGTGCTTCTTGACGGGAAATCCCTGTGCGGCATGGCCAATATCGGGACGAGGCCGACTGTCGACGGGCAGGAGCCGAGGCTCGAGGTCAACATATTCGGAAACCCCGGGGACATCTATGGCCGTAGGATCACCGTCATACTGCTCAGAAAGCTCAGGGATGAGGTTAAGTTCCCCTCTCTCGAGAGCCTCAGGAAGCAGATAGAGGCCGATGCCGTGGAGGCCATGGCGGAGGCCCGTAAGGCGGGGGCGTCAGTGAATGAGAATTAAGCTCACGAAAAGAATTCTCCGGACCCTGCATACCGCCGGCATCGCGCTCCTCAGCGCGGCTGCGGGAACAATGATTGCAGCAGTGCTCTCGCTTCCTGCTGACTATGTCCTGAGCAGGACGCTGCAGAAATCCTATCTCACCTCCTGCCTCGCCCGAATCGATGAGAAGCGCCTCTCGTCGCCGGATCTCAGCAGCCTCAGCCTCTGTCCGGGCACCGGCTACCTGGTTTTCAGGCCCTCGGACGGCTCTGAGCCGAAGACCGCAGGCAATCCCGAGGCGCACGGCCCGATCTCGGTTTCACGTGAAACATCCGGAGGAACTGCCGAGCTCTTCTCAGCCTCAGGAGGGCCTGATCTGATACAGGTGACGATGTTCAGCTCCGGAAGCGCTCCGTTCTGGGGGCTTGCGGCCACACTATCGCTCATCATCTTCCTTGCGGCCCTCGCAGCGGAAAGGCGCCGCGAGAGGAGGGAGAGGGAAGAGCGCGAGAGGAGGATCGAGGAGAAGGACCTTGAGAACCCTGCCCTCGCCGTGCAGAGGCTCTTCAGCCAGAAAAAATTCTCGGACACGCTCCTGAACTACACCAGGCAGCCGGTCATCTGCCTTGACAGCTCATTCCGCATCCTGACCGTGAACAACGCGACCATCATGCTTACCGGAATGCTTGAGCCCGAGCTCACCGGCGAGTACTGGTACAGCGTATTCGCCGAAGAGGAATACCGGGAAGGAGCAAGGCAGAAGCTCGAGACCGAGGCGAATCCTGAGCTCAGCGCCATCCCTATGAAGCTTCTTGACGGCTCGACCATCTACCTCAACTGGGACATCGTGCCGTTCTACGACGGCATCAATGTAAAGTACCACCTGGCCTTCGGACAGGACATCACCGAGATCAAGGAGAGCGAGAAGGCGCTCGAGAAGGCGAACCGCGAGCTCGAGAGCCGCATAGAGAAGAGGACCTCGCGCCTCAAGTACGCGAACGAGGAGCTCACGCTCGCGCTCTCCGAGCTGAAGAAAACCCAGAAGCATCTCATCCGCTCCGAGACCCTTGCCTCGCTCGGCTCGCTTGTCGCGGGCATTGCCCACGAGATAAACACGCCGCTCGGCATATCGGTGACGGCGGGCTCCATTATCCAGGAGAACGTGAGGAAGCTCGAGGACATCGCCAAGGGCTCATCAGTCTCAAGGCAGTCATTCCAGAACATTGTGAAGAGCCTCTCTGACGCGACAGAGCTCCTCACGGTCAACCAGTGCCGGAGCGCCAGCCTTGTCTCCAACTTCAAGCAGCTCGCCGTAGACCAGTCGTCGCAGAAGAGATACCGCTTCTCCGCCGCGAGCAACATCGAGCAGGTCCTGACCTCGCTCTCGAGCCCCATAAAGCAGTCAGGCCTCACCGTGCATGTGAGCTGCCCGCAGGATCTCATGATCGACTCCTACCCCGGGGCGTTCTCCCAGATCTACACCAACCTAATCATGAACACCGTCAACCATGCCTATGACGGATACACGCCCGAGTCCAGGGACGCGTTCCTCTCGCTGAGGCTAAGGGAGAACGGCAGGAAGCTCCTTATTGACTACATTGACAACGGCAAGGGCATCGATCCCGAAATCCTGCCCAAGATCTTCGAGCCGTTCGTCACCACCACGCGCGACAGGGGCGGCAGCGGCCTCGGCACCAACATCATCTACTCGATCGTCGTACAGCTTCTGAACGGCAGGATAATCTGCGAGAATGCCGACACGGGCGGCGCGCATTTCGTGATAAGCCTGCCGCTTGAGAACAGGCCGGACGGCCCCGGCACGGACGGAACAAAGGGAAGCGCCTCCGGCGGAGGCACTGACCGTGTTTCCCCGGACGTGCGGAGCGATACCGCCGCCGGCGAACGGACGCCTGTCAGTTAGACTTGGAGGAAAAATAAATGTCCCGCAGCGCTGAATACCGCGCAAAACTGCGCAAGGTCATGGCTGATCTCAGAATCGATGCGTTCCTGGTCCCGCATGAGGACCGGTTCCTCAGCGAGTACACCTCGCCGAGAAACGCGAGGCTCGGCTTCATAACCGGCTTCACCGGCTCGGCAGGGCTCGCGCTCATCAGCGCCAGGTATACTGATCTCTTCACTGACGGCAGATACACCATACAGTCAAGGATCCAGTGCCCTGACGCGGAGTTCCGCCACCATAACTTCTCGGGCGACTCCATCAGGAAGGTCCTCGCGGAGCTTGGCGACGGCGGAAAAATCAAGACCATAGGCTATGATCCGGAGGTTCACTCCTGGAGCTGGATCACGGGCTTCGGCGAGTTCCTCGAGACACACGGGATAACGCTTGTCCCCGTAAAGGAGAACCCGGTTGACGGGATCTGGGACAGCCGTCCGGCTGACGCGAAGAAATCCGTGATTATCTACGACGACCGGCTCAACGGCGAGAGCGCGGAGGAGAAGATCGCCTCCGCCGGCAGGGTCCTGAGATCTGAGGGCCTCGACTGCTTCTTCGTCTCCGACGCCGAGTCCGTGAACTGGCTCCTCAACATCAGGGGCGACGATATTCCCTGCCTCCCGGTCGTGCAGTGCTTTGCCGTAATCTACAGCACCAACCAGGTTGATCTGTTTGTTGACAACAGCAAGGTGCCGCTCCCCGACTTCACGAGGCATACAGGGCCCCAAGTCAACCTCTATGAGTTCTCGAACATGCGGGAAATCCTCGGAAGGCTCGGCCATGACTCGTTCAGGGTGGGCGCTGATCCATCCGTCACGAGCGCCGCCGTCATCAGGTCCCTCCTTGACGCGGGCGCCAGGGTCATCACCAGGAGCAACCCGCTCGAGAGGATGAAGGCCATAAAGAACAGCACCGAGATCGAGGGGGAACGGACCGCGCACCTCCGCGACGCCGTCGCCATGTGCCGCTTCCTCTCATGGCTTGACCGCACCGCCGAGGCCGCTAGGGAGAAGGACAGCACTGTCTCCGAGGCCACCATCGCGGATCAGATGTACAAGTTCAGGAGCGAGCAGGCTAACTTCGTGGAGCTGAGCTTCCCCACCATCTCGGCGCTCGGCCCCAACTCAGCCATCTGCCACTACGACTACAGCACGTCAGAGCAGCCGAGGATCCTCGGGAAGGACGGGATCTACCTCGTCGACAGCGGCTCGCACTACCTCGAGGGGACGACCGACATCACAAGGACCGTCAAGGTCGGCGACGTGACCGATGACGTGAGGGAGATGTTCACCAGGGTCCTCAAGGGCAACATCGACCTCGCGCTCGCGATCTTCCCCGAGGGGACATCCGGAATACAGCTTGACGCCATCGCCCGCCGCCCGCTCTGGGAGGTCGGAGCTGACTTCATGCACGGCACCGGGCACGGAGTCGGGCATCTCCTCAGCGTCCACGAGGGGCCGCAGTGCATCTCGAGCCGCAGATCCACCGAACCGCTCGCAGCCGGCATGATTACCTCGGACGAGCCGGGCTACTACCGCGAGGACGCCTTCGGCATCAGGTGCGAGAACCTGCTCCTCACCGTCCCGAAGACCGGCTACGAGAGGAGCATGCTCGGCTTCGAGGTGCTGACTCTCGTTCCCTTTGACACCAGGCTCATCAAGCCCGGGATCCTCGACAGGCGGGAGATTGACTGGCTCAACGCCTATCATGCCAAAGTGCTTGAGACAGTAAAGCCAAGCCTTTCGGACGTCGAGAGCAGCTGGCTGCTGCAAGCCACTGCACCGATTAAAGAATAATCAGATTTAAGCTGATTATCCGGCCGGTTTCAGCTAAGATATTACGAGGCAGGTCCTGTCCCAGGGCAGGATCGCCCTGACTGACGGATCCGTGAGGATCAGGCTGATGTCAGGCAGCATTTTTGGAGATTGTTCTGTATGCTCGGAGTTGTTAAAAGATTTTCCGGTTCAATGTCATTAAGCAAGCTGAGGAATACCGGCTTCATCGCCGTAAAGGGCGATGACTTCCGGACCCTCTGTACGCCGAGGGCATTCCGCGACAGGATATACGAGCTGATCTCCGCCTCAACGAAAAGAATTTACATAACGGCGCTCTATCTCCAGGATGATGACGGCGGGCGCGGGATACTCAATGCCCTCTACGAGGCAAAGGAGAAAAACCCAGCGCTCGACGTGAAGGTCTTCGTTGACTTCCACCGCGCCCAGCGCGGGCTCATCGGGGCGAAGGCGTCAGCCGGCAACCAGGTGCTCTACCAGGAGTGCGAGAGCAGATGGCCGGGGCTCGTGCAGGTTTACGGAGTGCCGGTGCGCCGCTACGAGATGATGGGCGTCCTCCACCTCAAGGGCTTCGTCTTTGACGACACGGTCCTCTATTCAGGCGCAAGCCTCAATGACGTCTACCTCTGCGAGCACGGCAGGTACCGGATGGACCGCTATCAGGAGATAGTGAGCCCGAAGCTCGCTGACAGCCTGGTTGAGTTCTGCACCAGATGGCTCATCGGAAGCGACGCGGTAAGGCCGCTCTGGAGAAAGCCCGTCCCGACCGCAAGGTACCTGAGCAGGGCCATCAGGGCTTTCCGTCACACCCTCAAGTCCGCGAACTATGAGTACGAGGCAGACAGGCTCGGCCCGGGCGAGGTCGGCGTCGCGCCCCTCATCGGCTTCGGGAAGAAGAACATCCACCTCAACCGCTGCGTCATAAGGCTGCTCAGAAGCGTCTCGAAGAAGGCGGTCATCTGCACGCCCTACTTCAATCCCCCGCGCGCCGTAATGAAGGAGTTCAACCGCCTGCTGCACAGCGGGGCCTCCATAGAGCTCCTCGTCGGCGACCGCACGGCAAGCGACTTCTACATCCCGCCCGAGGAGCCGTTCAGGAAAATAAGCGCCCTGCCGTACATCTACGAGATGTCGCTCAGGCGCTTCATGGAGGACAACAGCGCCTTCATCGAGTCCGGACAGCTTACCGTGAGGCTGTGGAAGGACGGGGACAACACCTATCATGTAAAGGGGATCTTCACCGACAGCGGCTTTGCCCTTGCGACAGGCAACAACCTCAACCCGAGAGCCTGGGGGCTTGATCTCGAGAACGGCATCCTCATAAATGATCCGGAAGGGCTGCTTAATGACAAGTTCCGGGCCGAGATCGAGGAAATCGAGAAGCACACGACAGTCCTCAGAAGCTACACCGAGCTTGATGAATTCTCGAAATACCCCGAGGAGGTGCAGAAGCTCATCCGCCGCCTCGGAAGGTTCAAGATGGATCTCCTCGTCAAAAAGCTCATCTGAGATGGACAGGGAGGAAAAGGCCGCGGAAGTCCCCGCGCCCGCGGCCGGCGGGCAGGAAAAAAAGCCAGGAAGGAAACGGAAGAAGGAGGAGAGCCAGGATCTCCCCCTCTCCGAACTTCCCGTAACCGAGCTAAAGGGCGTCGGCCCGCAGCAGCAGGCGCGCCTTGCGAAGCTCGGCATCGTGACCGTCCAGGATCTCCTGTTCCATCTCCCGGTATCCTATGAGGACCGGACGAGGCTTGACCGGCTCTCGCCGGACATTTTCTTCGGTGAGGAGAGGGTCTTCCTCAACCTCGCTGGGAAGTTCATCACTGGCCGCATGACCTACGGCAGGAAGATGCTCTACCGCGGTGAGGTGAAGTGCGACGGAGGCATCCTCAATATCGTAATCTTCAACGCCCGCCCCTTCCAGGTCAGGATTATCGAATCAGCAGGAGCCCTTCTTCTTTACGGCGAGGTTAAGCCCGGATCCGGCGGCGGCTATGAGATGATCCAACCTGAGATCCAGAGCTTCCCCTCAAGGGAGAGCATCACGCTCTCCGGCTCCCTTACCCCCAACTACCCGCTCACCGAGGGCATCAACCAGAGGTTCATGCGGAAAATCGCCGGCGAGGCTCTCGATCTCCTTAAGGAGCGCGGCATAGAGGAGCTGATTCCGGAAGACGCCATGAAGAACCCGGTCTCGCTCGCCGACGCGCTTAGGACCCTGCATGCCCCTCCGCCCGGCGTCACTGACGAGATGGTGAGGAGCGGCTCGATGCCTGCGCAGAGAAGGCTCATCGCCGAGGAGCTCGCTGCCCACCACATCTCGATCCTCGAGGAAAGGGCAAGGAACAAAGCGCTCCGTGCGCCGGCCTTCAGGGGCAAGTCAGAGCTCGAGGAGAAATTCCTCGCCTCGCTTCCCTTCACCCCGACCAGGGCACAGGAGAGGGTCTCAGGCGAAATCGCAGCGGATCTAAGGAAGGCCCATCCGATGATGCGCCTCGTCCAGGGAGACGTCGGCTCAGGCAAGACCCTGGTCGCCGCGAGAGCAGCCATCAGGGCGATATCAGCAGGATGCCAGGTTGCCCTCATGGCGCCGACCGAGCTCCTCGCCGAGCAGCACGCGAAGACCTTCAGCGGCTGGCTCTCACCGCTCGGCCTCAGGGTCACGTTCCTCTCTGGAAGCCTCTCCGCGAAGGAAAGGAGGAGCGCTCTCGAGGATCTCATTCTCGGGAGGACCAACGTCGCCGTCGGCACTCATGCGCTCTTCCAGAATGACGTCATGTTCAAAAAGCTCGGCCTCATCATCATTGACGAGCAGCACCGCTTCGGCGTGGCGCAGAGGCTTGCCCTGCTCGGAAAGGGCGAGGCTGACGCTCTTCATCCCCACCAGCTCGTCATGACCGCGACCCCTATTCCCAGGACTCTTGCCATGACGGCAGCCGGAAGCCTCGACGTGTCGGTAATCGACGAGCTGCCGCCCGGGCGCACGCCGGTGACGACAGCGGTGTTCGGCGAGGGAAGGCGCGAGGAGATAGCCCTCCGCGTGAGGGAGCGCTGCCTTGAGGGCGCCCAGGCCTACTGGGTCTGCACTCTCATCGAGGAGGCGGAGGAGCTCGAGTGCGAGGCAGCTGAGACCACCGCGGAATACCTCCAGGGGCTGATGCCTGACGTGAAGGTCGGCCTTGTCCACGGCAGAATGAAGCCTCAGGAAAAGGACGATGCCATGGCGGCATTCAAGGACGGAGCCATTGACCTTCTTGTTGCGACCACCGTCATAGAGGTAGGAGTCGATGTGCCCAACGCGACCATCATGGTCATCGACAACGCTGAGCGCCTCGGGCTATCGCAGCTCCACCAGCTCCGCGGGCGCGTCGGGCGCGGCAGCGGCAAGTCGTTCTGCCTGCTCATCCACGGGAAGGCCCTCTCTGCCATCGGGAAGGAGAGGCTCAGGATCATGCGAGAGACCAATGACGGTTTCGTCATCGCCGAGAAGGATCTAGAGCTCCGGGGCCCCGGCGAGGTGCTCGGCACCCGGCAGGCAGGCTCCGGCGAGTACCGGATAGCGGATCTCGCGCGGGACGCTGATCTTGTCCCGGAGGCCGTCAGGATGGCCGAGATCATCTATGAGAAGCACCGCGAGCTCGCAGGGCCGCTGAGAAAGAGATGGATCTCTGCAGAGAGCGGCATCGCAAGGGCCTAGCCTGAGTCAGACATCCGGAGGCGCCGCGCGGCGGACCGGCCTTCCGTATAGGTTGTATAATTGCGGCGAAGCTCATTTTTTGGAATACAGCAATGATGAATATTATCCTGATGTGCGGCGGCGACGGCAGCGAGCACGACATCTCCCTCAAAAGCGCTGATTTTCTCGAGGCAAAGCTCGGTGAAATCCAGAATGTACGCGTGGTCAGAGTAGTTCTCCACAGGAGAAAATGGGTTCTCGCTGACGGGACTCCCTGCATTCCTGTCGGAATCAAGACTCTCGTCACCCCCACGGAGTCCATCCACATGGACTATGTCATCCCGTGCATCCACGGCTTCCCCGGCGAGACCGGCGACATCCAGTCCTTCCTTGAGATCCTCGGCGTCCCGTACATGGGCTGCGGATCCGAGGCAAGCCGCCTCTGCTTCAACAAGGTAAGCACCAAGCTGTGGCTGAGCGCAGTCGGGATCCCCAACACCCCGTACGTGTTCCTCTCCGACAACTCCCAGGCCTCCCAGGCAAGCGCCCTTCAGGCCATGAGGAACTGGGGATCGGTCTTCGTCAAGGCCGCAAGCCAGGGATCATCGGTAGGCTGCTACAAGGTTGACGACCTTGCGAAGCTCCCCGATGCCATCAATGACGCATTCAAGTACTCCAGGCAGGTTCTCGTCGAGAAGAACGTCCATCCGAGAGAGCTTGAGGTTGCCGTATACCAGTACGGCGATGAGGTAATCGCGACCAACCCCGGCGAGATCAAGACTGACAAGTCGACCTTCTACAGCTGGGAGGAGAAGTACGACGGCTCAAGCAAGGCCGAGACCGTAGTTGAGGCAGAGCTCAGCGATGAGCAGAAGGAGCAGATCCGCTCGCTCGCGCTCAAGGCCTTTGATCAGCTCAAGCTCCGCGATCTCTCGAGAATCGACTTCTTCATCAGCGCCGACGGCGAGATCCTCCTCAATGAGATCAACACCTTCCCCGGCATGACCCCGATCTCCATGTTCCCGAAGATGCTCGAGCATCACGGCGACAGCATGACCGAGTTCCTGAAGCAGTGCATCGCGAGAGAGGCTCCGGCAAAACAGCACAGGTAACCGCCTCATCAGGACAGTCTGCCAGAAAGGCCCGGCCGCAAGCCGGGCCTTTCTTTTTTCCGTCACCCGGCTTGCTTTCGAAAAGCACGTCAGGAGGCTTAAGAGGCTAATTTCTTTAACCGCTCCTTCAGAATCTTCAGCGGCAGATGTCAAAGGAGCGCAAACGCCGGCATACAGCTTAAGAAAATTAAGCAGACACAGGTTCAGGCGCATCCGCACCGGTTTTGCACCCCAAAACAGTGAAATGAATGCACTCATGAGGTTCATTTGCCATCTTTTTGGGCGTTATTTATGAAGTCTGTCAAAAAAACATGCCGAAAAACGGGCTAATTTTTCCCCGGCATAATAAAATTCAGCAGTTTGAGTAATTGACTTAAGAAAATTAATTCTGTTGTTGCAGCTTATAGAAAGGAGTTAATCATGCAGCTTTTAAAGCCAGTTTTCGACAGCGTCCTTGCCAGGAACCCCGGGCAGCCCGAGTTCCACCAGGCAGTCAGCGAGGTTCTCGAGACCATCGAGCCTGTAGTGGCAAAGCATCCTGAGTGGCTTAAGGCTGGCATCGTGGATCGTCTCGTTGAGCCTGAGAGACAGATCATGTTCCGTGTCGCATGGATCGACGACGCTGGCAGGGTACAGGTCAACCGCGGCTACCGCGTCCAGTTCAACAGCGCCATCGGCCCCTACAAGGGAGGCCTCCGCTTCCACCCCAGCGTCAATCTCGGAATCATCAAGTTCCTCGGCTTCGAACAGATCTTCAAGAACTCCCTCACCGGCCTTCCCATCGGCGGCGGCAAGGGCGGCTCTGACTTCGACCCGAAGGGCAAGTCTGACCGTGAGATCATGGCCTTCTGCCAGAGCTTCATGACCGAGCTCGCCAAGCACATCGGCGCAGACACCGACGTTCCCGCAGGTGACATCGGCGTAGGCGGACGTGAGATCGGCTTCCTGTACGGCCAGTACAAGCGCCTCCGCAACGAGTTCACCGGCGTTCTGACCGGCAAGGGACTCGGCTGGGGCGGCTCGCTTGCCCGCACCGAGGCAACCGGCTACGGCCTCTGCTACTTCATGAACGAGGCTCTGCAGCACAACGGGAAGTCCTTCAAGGATCAGCGCGTTGTCATCTCCGGAAGCGGCAACGTCGCAATCTACGCCTGCGAGAAGGCCCAGGAGTACGGCGCAAAGGTTGTCGCAATGAGCGATTCCTCCGGATATGTCGTTGACGAGAACGGCATTGATCTCAAGCTCATGAAGCAGATCAAGGAAGTCGAGCGCCTCCGCATCAAGGAGTACGCCGCACGCAAGCCGGGCGCAGTATTCACCCCAGGATGCAGGGGCATCTGGACCGTCAAGTGCGACATCGCACTGCCCTGCGCAACCCAGAATGAAATCGACGAGGAGAGCGCCAAGATCCTCCTCGGCAACGGCACCTGGGCTGTCGGCGAGGGCGCCAACATGCCTTCAACCAACGAGGCCATTGCCTGCTACAAGAACGCCGGCATCATCTTCGCTCCTGCCAAGGCAGCAAACGCCGGCGGCGTTGCAACCTCCGCTCTTGAGATGTGCCAGAACTCCATGCGCTACAACTGGACCTTCGAGGAAGTTGATCAGAAGCTCCATCAGATCATGAAGGACATCTACGCGCACTGCACCGAGGTCGCAAAGGAATATACCGGCAACGAGCATGATCTTGTCTCCGGCGCCAACATCGCAGGCTTCGTCAAGGTCGCAAACGCCATGTACGCACAGGGCATCGCCTACTAATCCCTGAGAATACCTGGCAGCAACCAGAAAGCCCCCGGCTCGGTGAGCCGGGGGCTTTTTTTCATATCGGCGTTCATGAATTTACCGGATCTTCACTTTTCCGAATCCGTTGTTTAACAGACGGCAAATAGGATCTGCACTGTTTACAGACGTTAATCAACCGGAGCAACACCATGAACAAGTTTGCAATTACAGCATTGTCAGTTCTTGCCGGAATGGCCTTTACAGAGTGCGCAGCCGCAGCTGACGCCAGTGTCTACGACCGCGGCGCCAAAGGGGATCTCGCCGCATACGGCGGTGCCACCCGCATCAAGGGCGATATGGCCGCGATGTACGCCGAGCAGATCAAGCTAGCCTCGGAAAAGCACGCAAAGAACGTAATCCTCTTCATCGGTGACGGCATGGGCGACTCCGAAATCACCGCTGCCCGCAACTTTGCAGAAGGAGCAGGCGGCTATTTCAAGGGACTCGACGCCATGCCCATCACCGGACAGTACACCCACTACTCTCTCGACAAGAAGACCCGCCTGCCGAACTATGTGACTGACTCAGCAGCCTCTGCCAGCGAGTGGGCTACCGGCGTCAAGACCTATAACGGCGCGATCGGAGTCGATCTCGACGGCAAGCCTCATGAGAACCTGCTTGAGCTCGCGAAGAAAAAGGGCCTCGCCACCGGCAATGTGACAACCGCAGAAATTCAGGATGCGACTCCTGCGGCTCTCCTTGCCCATGTGACCGCCCGCAAGTGCTACGGCCCCAAGGCAACCGCAGAGAAGTGCCCCACTGACCTTCTTGAGAAGGGCGGGCTTGGATCAATCACCGAGCAGCTTATCAGGACCCGTCCTGATGTCACCCTCGGCGGCGGCATGAAGACCTTCAATGAGAAGGCTGTCGGCGGCAAGTACGCCGGAAAGACTCTCCTCGAGCAGGCAAAGGCTGAGGGATACAGCATCGTCACCACGGCCTCCGAGCTTGAGAAGGTAAGCAGCGCAGATC
>DEHC01000058.1:0-14971 GCA_002351705.1 Gammaproteobacteria bacterium UBA2810
ACAGTCACTTCATAACAGTTTTATCAGCCTGAAGACGTATTAACCGGCCGCCCTGCGTCAGTTCCGCGTGCGCCTCTCCGGATTCATCCGGGCAGCACTCCAGCATCAGCGAAAATCTTCCAGGAAAAGCCCTCTGCGATTGAAAATCTTACCGTCCGGAATTAAACTCCATATGCGGGCGCCTGTTTATTCTATTATTCCGCTCGGAATAATATGACTTCAAAGTGGGCAGGCAGCGGCCGCAGAGGCTTTGGGAACACAAGGAGGCACCATGGAACTCACAATGAGCCAGCGTGCACGGTACGCGAGGAACATCGCGGTAAGCGAGATAGGCGAGGAGGGACAGCAGAAGCTCCTTAAGAGCAGCGTCCTCATCTTCGGCGCGGGAGGGCTCGGCTCACCCGCAGCGCTTTATCTCGCCGCGGCCGGAGTCGGCACCATCGGCATTGTCGACAGCGACTCGGTGGATCTCTCGAACCTTCAGAGGCAGATCATCCACCGGATGTCATCGCTCAGCAGGCCCAAGACCAGATCCGCGGCCGAGGCGCTCTCCGCTCTCAACCCTTTCGTGAGGACGGTCCTCTACCAGAAGAGGGCCGACGGGGACTCAATCACTGATATCCTCCGCGACCGCCCCTGGGACTTCATCCTGGACTGCACTGACAACTACCCGACGAAGTTCCTCATCAACGATGCCTGCGTCAGGGAGAAGAAGCCCTTCTGCCACGCGGGTTTCCTCCGCTTCGCGGGGCAGGCGATGACCTATGTACCGGGGAAGGGGCCGTGCCTCCGCTGCCTCTTCGGCGGGGTTCCGCCTGAGGAGAGATCGCCGAGCCCGGCGAAGTTCGGCGTAGTCGGAGCAGTGTGCGGGATATTCGGCTCAATCGAGGCGGCCGAGGCAATAAAGTACATAATCGGGAAAGGGGAGCTCCTCACCGGGAAGCTCCTCACGGCTGACGCGCTCACCATGACCTTCAGGAAAATCGCCATTCCACGGGATCCGGACTGCCCTGCCTGCGGCGGCCGGCAGGAATAGCAGAGAGAGCGGCTCAGATGCCGCTCCTTACCCCGAGCCTCCCGCGGGCAGCGGGCTCTCCGCGGAGAAACGCCTCAGCGTCGAACATCGAAAAGCCTGAGACCTCCGAGATCTCCCGGCACTTAACGGCAATCTCCTCACCAGCGGGGAAATTTCCCTCCCTGAGGAGAGCGAAGCTCCTTGCGGAGACAAAGACACCGGGGGCGATCGCGCCGTCACTGATGCCGCGGAGGACATTGAAGGCGGCCCGGAGGAGCGCATAGGACTGGGCCATGACCTCAAGCACGGCGGGAGCGGCGAGCGAGCCGTCAGGAAGGAGCCCCTCGCAGGGCCTCAGCCCCGGGGTGAAGGATACCGTCCCGGCAAGGACCTCACCCGGTTCCACCGAAATCACATGGTCCACGAAGAGCATCGGCTCCTTCTGCGGCATCACGCGCGAGGCAAACTCCGCGGTGTAAACGCTCTTCTCATCCATCACGCAGCCTCAGTCCCTGCAGGGCCCGGTCACAAGCACCGCGTTGTTCCCGCCGAAGGCGAAGGAGTTCGACACGGTGTACGGCCTTCCCGCGGCCGTGTCAGGCTCGGTCACGAGATTAAAGTCATCTATGACCGGATCAACGTCAGTGCTGTCATAGGGATGGAACGGGAGCGAGATCTCCCCCCTCGCGACGAGCGAGCAGATGAACTCATTGATTATTCCGGAGGCGCCGAGGGTGTGGCCGGTGAGGTGCTTTATTGAGCTTGCCGGGACATCAGGGAACACCTTCGCGACAGCCTTCGCCTCCATCCCGTCGTTGAGCTTTGTCCCCGTGCCGTGGAGGCAGACATAGCCTATATCAGAGCTTTTGAGCCCGGCGGCCTTCAGCGCATCCTTCATGGCAATGGCCGCATAGGTGCCCGTAGGCTCCGGGGAGGAGATATGGTAGCCGTCGCTCGAGGCACCGTAGCCCATCAGCATGGTGCTCCGGTCGCCGAGCATCTCGTGCGAGAGCACGCACATCGCCGTGCCCTCGCCGATGTTCATGCCACTGCGGCTCCGGTGGAAGGGAAGGCAGGGCTCGAGGGAAAGCACCCCGAGCGACTCGAAGCCCGCCACCGCGATGCGGCTCAGCGTGTCGGTTCCGGCGACGACCACCGCATCGCAGATGCCCGCCTCGATGAGCCTCGCCGCCGAGATGAACGCGCGCGCCGACGAGGAGCAGGCCGTCGCGACGGTATAGACAGGGCCGCCGCAGCCGGTCATTTTCCGGAAGATGCCGGAGAGATCCCCAATACGGCTCAGCCTCGCGTCATAGCAGAGCTGCCTGGGCGATGCGCTGTTCGCAACGATGTTCTGCTCCACCTCGCTCACCGCAAGGTTGGAGGTGCCGATGACCGCGCCGACGCGCTCCGCTGTGAAGCGCTTCTTCGCCTCGGTGATGACATCCGCTATCTGGGAGACTGCCTGGCTTATCATCTCGTCATTCCGGCTGGGGCCTGAGCCTGACGGGGTGAACGGGACATTGACCCTCCCGAGGGGGACCTTCACCCCTCCCGGGAGGTACCCCTCCGTCATCTCAAGCTCCGGGAATTTCTCCTGGCGGAAGGCGTCGATGACCTCCTCCTCGCTCATGCCGAGACGGCACATCACGGAAAACCTGCTTATGAACAGCTTCATGATCCGCTCCCGTTGTATTTAAGCGTGCCGCTGCTGACGGGCGTGCCGTCAGAGAGGGTGAATGAATAGGCGCATGACGCGTCCGGCTTCCGCCTGACGCTGATCTCAAGCTCGGACTCCGGCCCTGCCTCGTGCTGGAACTTGACTGCGGACGCCCCGGCAAAGGTGCCTTTCATAACCCTTCCGGCCGCGATCACCGCGATGAGGAAAAGCGCCGTGCCGGGGAAGATTTTCCTCTCCGGGAAATGACCGTCGAACCAGCCGGCGGAGGCCGGCAGCCGGAACGATGCCGAGTAGGCGTCCCCGGTGAGGGTCTCGCATCTGAGCTCAGGCAGCCACATCGCCGTCCCCTCCGGTAAGGATATAGCGCATGAGCTGCACCGGATCCATGGTGTCAGTGAGGCTGCTTGCTATCCTGAACGAGCTGCCCTTCCTCAGGAGGAAGCCCGCGGCGAACGTCCCGTAGGAGGGGCCGTCACGGGGGATTTCCATGATGGCATTCGAGACCGGGTTCTCGTAGAAAACGAGGCCGCAGCACTTCGCGTCGCCTGACATGATGGCGGCAGATGCCTCGGTGAGGGCCATCGTCACGATGTCATCCCCCGAGGAGAGCGACACAGACTCGGCGTGGTTCCCCGAGACCATCGAGTAGTAGGCCGCCGGGGTGTTCTGCACCGAGTTCGAGAACTCGGTCGGCGAGACCGTGCCGTCATCAGCAAGCGAGCTCAGCATGGTGACGGAGCGGAGGAGCTCGCCGTGGCGGCTCGCGAATACCACGAAGTCAGGCACCAGATCCGCATCCTTCTGAAGATGCAGCAGGACCTCGACCGCAGCCCTGTCCCCGGGGAGCAGGCGCCTCGAGAGCATCATCGGGATGTCCGGCGAGCTGATCCTGCCGTCTGACTCCGGGAACGGGCGGCCTGACGCTGCCCACTTCTCCCAGTCGCTCCTCTCCGGAAGCTCCGGAGAGAGCCCGAGGGCTCCTTCCATGCCGAACGAGAAAATCATATGCTCTCCCTGCGCCCCGGGGAAGCCCCGGAGGCGCGAACCTCAAGTCAGCCCTGCTC
Source organism: Gammaproteobacteria bacterium UBA2810 (assembly GCA_002351705.1). Classification (GTDB taxonomy): domain Bacteria; phylum Pseudomonadota; class Gammaproteobacteria; order Enterobacterales; family Succinivibrionaceae; genus UBA2810. Next base: position 3,761 of record DEHC01000058.1, read on the forward strand.
CTGCAGCTCGCGCGGCAGGTCAAAGTGGCTCCTTGTCTCGGGCACGCCGCCCGCCTCCTCGACCTTCCCTCCGGTGAGCTCCGCGACGCGCCTCACGACGCCGTCGACGATGAGGTCCGGGGCGCTCGCGCCAGCTGTTATGCCGACGGCGGAGACATCCCAGAACCATGTTCCGTCAATGTCCGCTGCGGAGTCAATCAGGTACGCTTTGCAGCCCATGGAGGTCGCGAGCTCCCGGAGCCTGTTGGAGTTCGAGGAGTTCTTCGATCCGACAACCAGGAACACCCCGACCTTCGCGGCGATTTTCCTCACTGCGTCCTGCCGGTTCTGCGTCGCGTAGCAGATGTCGTCCTTATAGGGACCCTCGATGCCGGGAAAGCGGCGTTTCAGGATCTCAATGATGCCGTTGGTCTCGGTCACGCTGAGCGTGGTCTGGGTGACATAGTGAAGGCCCTCGGGACTGGGGATCTCAACCGTCTCCGCGTCAGCAGCAGTGCCTACGAGCCTGATGACGCCCTTCTCGGATGAGTACTGCCCGAGGGTGCCCTCGACCTCCGGGTGCCCGGCATGCCCGATCATGATGACGCTCTCATCGCGCCTCGAGCAGGCCCTCACCTCGGCGTGGACCCGGGTCACGAGCGGGCAGGTCGCGTCGAAGACACGAAGAGGCCGCGACTTCGCCTCGTTCCTCACGCTCTCCGGCACGCCGTGCGCGGAGAAGATGAGGACGCTCCCGTCCGGGACCTCACTGAGATCCTCGATGAAAACCGCGCCGCGCTCCCTGAGCCCGTCGACGACAAAGCGGTTGTGCACCACCTCATGCCTGACGTACACCGGCGCGCCGAACTTCCTGAGCGCTGCCTCGACTATGCCGACAGCCCTCGTGACGCCGGCGCAGAAGCCGCGGGGGACAGCAAGGTAGATTTTCATTTCCCCTCTCCGTTTCCGGCCTCTTTGGCATCGCCTCCATCAGCCTGGTCTTTGCCATCCTCTCCGTTCTGTTCCTTATCCTTATCTTTGTCCGGATGCTTCCGGTCGAAGATCGCGTCTATGACCAGGAGCGCGGCGCCGACGCAGATGGCGCTGTCCGCGATGTTGAACGCAGGATAGGTCCACACATCCTTATAGTGCACCAGGATGAAGTCGATGACATAGGAGTAGACCGTGCGGTCGATGAGGTTTCCGATCGCCCCGCCGAGCACCAGGGCAAGCGACGAGCAGATGAGGCGCCGGTCAGACGGGGTCTTCCGGAGCACCGCAAGGATGATGAGGCTCACGATGACGGCCACGCCGCCGAAGAGGACCTTCTGCCAGCCCGACTCGTCCGCGAGGAAGCTGAACGCCGCCCCGTTGTTGTGGACGTGTATGAGCCCCAGCATGTCAGAGGGCCAGAGCGGAATGTACTCGTCACGGTAGGCGATGAAGCGCACCACGAGGAGCTTTGAGATCTGGTCAATGATGATGACAAGAAGCGAAAGGGGCAGCCATTTCAGGCCGGAGCGGGGAAATTTCATGAAAACTCCGGTTAAAAACATGCCGGGACGGATGTCCCGGCACTTCTCATGGATCAGGCGAAGCGGCGGACCTCACCGTCACCGTATACGTTGCTCGAGCAGCGGTCGCAGATGCCCTCATGGAGGTGGCCTACGCTTTCCTCACGGTGCCAGCAGCGCTCGCACTTCTCGGCGTGGGATGCGGCAACGGCGATCTTGATGCCCTTGACGAGGGAGTCCTGAAGCTCAGCGGGAGCCTCTGCAAGAGGTTTCACCTCGGCGGTCGAGGTGATGAACACGTACTTCAGCTCGTCCTCAAGGCGGCCGAGCTTCTCACGTCCGTCATCGTCAGCGTAGACGGTGACCTCGGCCTCAAGCGAGCCGCCGATCGAGCCGTCCTTTCTCGCGAGCTCGATATGGCGGTTGACCTCGTCACGGACGTTCTTGACGTACTCCCAGAAGTCCATGCCGAATTTGCTGCCCTCATCGAGATCAAAGAGGTCCTTCGACCACTCCTCGGTGAAGACGAAGCGGCCGTGCTTCCAGGGCATGTTCTCCCAGATTTCCTCTGCGGTGAAGGAGAGGATCGGGGCCATCCAGCGGACCATCGCCTCGATGATGAGGTAGAGCGCGGTCTGGCAGGAGCGGCGGGCAAGCCCGTCCTTCTTGGCGGTGTACTGGCGGTCCTTGATGATGTCAAGGTAGAAGGAGCCCATGTCGATGGAGCAGAACTTCACAAGGGAGTGGATGACCTGATGGAAGTCGAAGTCGTCGTAGGCCTTCAGGATCTCCTTCTGGGCCTTTGCCGCGCAGGCGACAGCCCAGCGGTCAAGCTCGACCATGTCCTCCTTCGCGACCATGTCCTTCTCCGGATCGAAGCCGCTGAGGTTCGCGAGGAAGAAGCGGGAGGTGTTCCTGATTCTCCTGTAGGACTCCGCGGCGCGCTGGAAAATCTCCTTCGATACGGTCATGTCGCCGGTGTAGTCGGTTGATGCGACCCAGAGGCGGAGAACATCCGCGCCGAGCTGCTTGATGACCTCCTGCGGAGCGACGGTGTTGCCGATGGACTTCGACATCTTGCGGCCCTCGGCGTCAACGGTGAAGCCGTGGGTCAGGACCTTCTTGTAGGGAGCCTTGCCGTTGATGGCCATGGAGAGCATGAGCGAGGACATGAACCAGCCTCTGTGCTGGTCGGAGCCCTCGAGGTACATGTCGGCGTCGTTGCCGTTGAACTCGGGCCTGGTGCCGACGACAGTCGCGCTCGTCGAGCCGGAGTCGAACCAGACGTCGAGGGTGTCGGGAACCTTCTGCCACTTGTCTGCGTCAGCTCCGAGGAGCTCCTCAGGCTCGAGATCCCACCAGGCCTGGATGCCTGACTTCTCGACGCGCTTTGCGATCTCCTCGATGAGGCGGTCGGTCTCCGGATGGAGCTCGCCGGTCTCCTTGTTCACAAAGAGGCAGATCGGGACGCCCCAGGTGCGCTGGCGCGAAATGCACCAGTCAGGGCGGGTTGCGACCATCGCCTCGATGCGGTTCTGTCCCCATGACGGGATCCACTGCACGCCCTTGATGGCCTCGAGGGACTTCTCGCGGAGGTGCTGCGCGTTGTCCATGCTGATGAACCACTGCGGGGTGGCGCGGAAGATGATCGGGGTCTTGTGGCGCCAGCAGTGAGGATAGGAGTGCCTGATGGTCTCGACGTGGAGAAGTGCTCCCTTCTCGCGGAGGAGATCAACGACCTTCGGGTTGGCGTCCCAGACGCTCATGCCGGCGAAGTACTCGGTGCCTTCCTTGAAGATGCCGTGATCGTCAACGGGGTTCGCTACCTCGAGGCCGTACCTGCAGCCGACCACATAGTCGTCGGCGCCGTGGCCCGGAGCGGTGTGGACGACGCCGGTACCGGAGTCGTCAGTGACGTGAGCGCCGAGGATGGCGGGAACGTCAAACGGCAGGTAGGGGTGATGGAAGCGGAGGAGCTCCAAATCCATGCCCTTAGCGCGGCCGATGACATGGTACTTCTCCACGCCGGCGCGCTTCATGGTGCCCTCGTAAAGCTTCTCTCCGAGGATGAGGCGCTCTGCGTTATCGCCCTCGGTCTGCACGATGACGTAGTCGAACTGCGGGTTAAGGCAGACGCCGCGGTCAGCGGGCATGGTCCAGGGGGTGGTGGTCCAGATGACGATCGAGAGGGGGCCGGTGCCTTCCTCGGTCATCTTGAACTTCGCGAGCACTGCCTTCTCGTCGACGGCGCGGAAGCGAACGTCGATGGCAAGGGAGTCGATGTCCTTGTACTCGACCTCAGCCTCTGCAAGCGCGGAGCCGCAGTCGCAGCACCAGTTGACCGGCTTGAAGCCGCGTACGAAATAGCCGTTTTTGATGATCTTGCCGAGGCAGCGGATGATGTTCGCCTCGGTGTCGAAATTCATGGTGAGGTAGGGATGATCCCAGTCGCCGATTACGCCGAGGCGCTTGAAGTCAGCCTTCTGGGCCTCAACCTGGGCCTTTGCGTACTTGCGGCACTCCTCGCGGAACTGTGCTGCGGTCACCTTGCGGCCGGGCTTACCGACCTTCTTCTCTACCTTGAGCTCAATCGGGAGCCCGTGGCAGTCCCAGCCGGGGATATAGGGAGCGTCATAGCCGGAGAGCGTCTTCGCCTTGAGAATGATGTCCTTCAGGATCTTGTTGACGGAATGGCCGAGATGGATATTGCCGTTGGCATAAGGAGGGCCGTCGTGGAGAATGAAGCTCTTTCTGCCTCTTCTCGCCGCACGGATAGCGCCGTAGAGATCCTCCTTGTACCAGGAGTCCAGCATTCCCGGCTCCCTCTGCGGAAGGTTTGCGCGCATGGGGAATTTTGTGTCGGGAAGATTCAGAGTTGTCTTGTACTTGTTGTCGCTCATTTTGGCTGAAGATGCTCGTGTTGAAATTAAGAATAATGCCGGCATTATAGCCGAAAATCGATGTACGGACAGCAGGCGCGGAACATGACGTATCTCACAGTCTCAGGGAGCGGGCGGCTCATACGCAGGCGTCAGAGGACTTTTCACAGTTTATCAACCGATATTGTTCACAGCCCGCCATGCACAGCCCGTGACGCGCCACGAAGGGGCTCTGGAGCAGTTCGGAGAAGCGTTTTTAGGTCCCGCTTAAACTCACTTTAACGCCACTTAAATTTCTGAAAAATTTACCAATTAAATCAATTAGGTATCTGTTTATTATCGCTTAAATCACGAATAAATCTCGCTTTAATTTTTACGCAAATAACTACTTAAATCAAAGAAATACCAGTTTATTATCGCTTAAACACGCAGTTTTCTCGCTTAAATCACCACTAAATCTCGCTTTAATTCCATCTCATCAGAGACTGAGACTTTCAGGATTCATGAGAAAATCCCATATGTTCATGATCATGATGCCGTCATCATTCTGGTACATGGGAGAAGGCTGGCCTGAAATGATAAATTTTCTGAAACCATCGCTAATCTTCAGGAGTGAGCTCATTTCCTGATCCATTTTCGCCCTGTCAGGCAGTGCGTATGCAGACTGAATGTAATACCGCCTGTACCCCTGGTTGCAGACAAAATCCACCTCAAGGGTAGAGCGCTTTCTTCTGCCGTCATTCATTGTCTCAGTGAAGCCCACCTCCCCAACATCAACTGAGAGTCCACGGAACCTAAGCTCATTGTAAATGACGTTCTCCATGAGATGAGGAAATTCGGTCTGTCTGAAATCAAGCCTTGCATTGCGGAGCCCTGTGTCGGAGAAATAATATTTTGATGGCGTATCGATGTAATGTTTGCCTTTAATGTCATACCTGATGGATTTTTCTATCAAAAAGGCGTCCTGCAGGATATCAAGATAATTCTTTATGGTATCTGCCGATAGCATGCTGTGCTTTACACTCATGAAAGTATTTGACAGCCTGCGCGGGTTTGTGAGACCGCCGATGTTTGAGGCTATGATATTAATCAGTTCTTCAAGATCATCGTCTTTTCGTATATCGTATCTCTCCCGTATATCCTTGATATAGGTATGTGCAAAGGTTCCCTTAAGGTACTCTTCCTTCTCCCTGATGTCTTCCTTCAACACGGCCTGCGGAAGCCCGCCATATGTCATGTACTCGTTGAGCAAATCACTCCTGTTGCCATTTTTGACGGAACAGAACTCGCTGAAGCTCAAGGGAGTAATTCTGATCTCATCACCGCGCCCCCTAAATTCGGTAATAACGTCCTTCGACAGGAGGTGAGCATTGCTTCCGGTAACGTATACATCGGCATTGGGCATTCCCACGTAGCTGTTCAGTACATCCTCAAATTCTGGAACCAGCTGGATCTCGTCAAGGAGAATGTAGTTCATGATCTGAGATTTCATATGGCTATCGATATAGCCGAGAAGCGCGTCAGGATCCCTAAGGTCTTTGTTTCTGCGGTCCTCAAGATCCACGCTTATAATGCACTCTTCGCTCACTCCTGAACTAATCAGGTGTTCCCTAAAGAGATTCATGAGAATATATGACTTGCCGCATCTGCGTATTCCGGTAATCACCTTGATCATGCCGTTATGCTTGCGGCTCTTCAGCCTGTTCANNTATCACGCCTGATTATCATAAGTCTATTGTCTATTCGATTTTTTTGTTACATGTTACATTTTTATCGAATAGTAATATACGACAAAACCAGCCTTGCCGCAATTAGGCCAATTTCATGCCAGCAATATGATCCCAATTCTGAACTGAGTAGGCATTCACTATGAAAAAGTCCCGAGAAGACAGGTTTTTCTGGACTAGGTGGCTCAGGTAATCACTTCGATTATGCCGATATACTTGCGGCTCTTCAGCCTGTTCANNNTATCACGCCTGATTATCATAAGTTTATTGTCTATTCGATTTTTTTGTTACATGTTACATTTTTATCGAATAGTAATAGATGACAAATCGACCATATCACAAATATTCCAGTGTCGAACTGTGAATTAGATTTCAGACCTAAGCCGAGCAGGTATTCGTTGCGAGAGACGTAGAATACAGGATTTTACGCACCTGCTGACTCAGGCAATCTCTTAGATCATGATGCCATTCATTAGGTTCTTCAGTCTGTTCAGATGGATATCGCGCATGATTCTCATAGGCCTGTTCGATTTTTCTGTAACATGTTACATTTTTGTCGAATAGCGATGTAGGACAGCACCGAAATCTCTCTGCAGCGGCGCAGAATGCCCGGGCTCAGGAATGCCCGGACACGGGAGTGAGGCTCCGGAGGAAGCCGAAGCCCTGCTGATCTGAAGATGAGGAATCTGAAGGCTGCGCTTACTCAGCCCCCTTCATGATGTCCTCAATCTCCTCCCTGATGACCTTCCTGGTGCCTGCGGCCCTCGCCTTCGCCTCAGCCTCCTCGAGCTCCTTTCTCCTGAGCTTCCCGATGTTCGCGTTGATCCAGCTGATGACGCGCTTGTCCTTGGGCTTTGCTGACTCGCGGATGAAGTCAATAGTGCGGCTGTTGAAGTTTATGAACGCGGTCTCGAGGTCAATGGCTCCAGCTATGGACTTGTCAAACACCTCCTTCAGGCTGTCAATGTCAGCGTCGATGAGGGCCCGCACCTCCTCCTCGGTTGACGGCGCCTTCGCCTCGGCGGAGAGCCTCCTCAGGTAATCCCCGAACGAGTTGCCGCTGCCCTGCCCGGAAGCCGCGCCGGATTTCTTCTCGTCGACCAGCAGCTCAGTCAGCATCTGGCTTATTGATATTGACTGCCCGCGGGAGGCTGCGGCTCTTACCGAATCCTTGAGCTTCGCCATAATGACCTTTGCCCTGTCGTACGGGATGCCCTTGAGCATGTTCACGTACTGGTCCTTCTTCTCCGGGCTAAGATCATCCTGCCAGCCGTACTTGCTGACATCCTTTATCACCGCGGGATCAGTCATGAACTTCCCGACAAGCTCGCCGGCATCGCCGCTCGCGCCCGAGATATGGGCGATGATGAGCGGGAAGAACCTTGACTCCATCGGGCTCACATACTGGTCAGCATCCTTGGTGACGCTGAAGTTGTAGTAGTTCGCCAGCATGCAGAACTCGGGGATGTTGTTGATGATGAACTTGATCCTCTCCTCCGAGCCGAACGGCCGGTTGATGATGCCGTCGATGAGCTTGCCGGAGAACCTCTCGATGAGCGCCCTGAACTCGAACCTGAAATCGCGCCCGCTGTCGAAGTTCCTGATGAACTCGTCAGCAGCCTTCTCGGCATCGGCCTTCGCGTCATCTTTCACGGTGAGGCAGCTCACGAGCTTCTGCACTATCCTCCTGTGAAGCTCGTCGCTCTCCTTCTTGATCTCGTCAACGGCAAGGAGCTCGGCGTCATGGCTGAGCCTGGTGCGGACCATGTCCCTGAGCTCCGAGTCGATTTTCTGGACATATGAGTCAGTGACGTTCGCGGAGACCGAGCTGTTCTGGGAGCGCTGCGCGGCAAGGAACTCCCTGTCAGTCACATGATAGAAGCAGGAGCTGTCGGCAGTGCCGCTTCCCGCGGACTCGCCGATCTGCTCCCTGAGCTTCCCGGTAAAGGGCCTCTCCGCGACAATCTCCTTCTTGAAGTCGTTGCCTACGTCCCAGACCTCGCTGCAGAACGTCTCTATGGCGTCCTTGATCTCGACGAACAGCTGCCCTGCGGCGCTCACGGGGGACTCATCTGCCGAGCGGCACTTCTCGAGGATGCCCTTGAGGAGCTCGCTGATCTTCGCCCTGGTGTTCGCGGCGCGCCTCTCCATGACATGGAGGCGGTCTGCGGCATAGTATTCCTTCAGCGCGGACTTGAGGTCCTCCACTCCGGTCCTGCCGCCGTTGTAGAGGTCAATGTTGCTGAGGATTGAGTCAGACCACTCGCTGTCATCAAGGCCCTCCCTGATGAGGTAAGCCTCCGCAGAGCCGAATATGACGCGTCCCGGCCTTGCGATCTGGTACTTGTCAGTCACCTCGGTCCTCAGCACGTCCTTGTTCTTGCTGGCGTCCGCCTCATTGTTCGCCATGTCGAGCTTGTTGCCGAAGACGAACGCCTTGTCCCGGAGCCTGATGCCGTCATCATCTACGTCGCTCTTCCGGAGCATGCTGATCTGCGAGTCGTTGAGATTCGGCTTGTCGCCGACATTGGAGACGAAGATGATCGCGTCAGCCGACCTGAGGGTTTCCTCGGTCTGCTCGCGGTGGAGCTGGGTCGGGGAGTCGAATCCCGGCACGTCAAGGAGCACCGCGGTCTTCATGTCATCACCGAGCTCGCGCGACTCGATTCTCACGCTCTTCACCGCGTACGGGAACCCGCCGCGGGGGCTCTGGCTGTCCACCCGCTCCTCCCTGAAGCCGGTGATGAACTTCTTGAAATCGGTGCTCCTGAGCTCGTCCTCGCCGCTGAAGGCAAGCTTCTGCCTGCCGAGATAAGGCAGTATGTCCCTGCGGTTCTCGGCCATGGTCCTTATGTCGGGGACGGTTGTCGAGCTGTGGTCGCGGTACATTGAGGGATTCTGCTTCTCGACGCCCCTCCAGAACTCCTCGAAGTCATCAAGGCTGAACTCGGCAAGGCTGCAGGGCTCATAGCCGAGCTCGCCGAGCTGTCCTCTGAAAATCGCATCGAACTCCTCCGGGGTGTAGAACTCCACCCAGGCGCGATCCTCCGTTCCGGAGCGGATCTCGGTCTTGGTAAAGGTGCAGCGCTCTGACTCGGCAGGCAGGACATTGACGCGGATCAGCGCGTTCGAGAGCGTGCTCTTGCCGGCCTTCTCGAGGCCTACGACGGCGATCTCGAACTCCTGGCTCCGGATCTTCTCGAGGAGGCGCTCGTTCCGCCCGATGAGCTTCTCGATCTGCGCCCTCTCGCCGTACGATATGACGAGCTGGTCGGGATCCACGTCCAGAATGCGGCGGAATGTTCCGTCCGCCTTCTCGATGCTGCCGACTAACTTCTGAAAATCACCGGAAAGTGCTGCCTTTTCCATAAGCTGACCTCGAATTCCCCGATATGCGGGAGGTGAATGTTTTCGCCGGGACTGCGCCTGAATGCATCCTGCTGAATGGCATTATAAATACGCCCGCAACAGGATAACCGGCTTTATGCCACATTTTGAGACACTGAGTGTCATGTCAAAACGATTGCGGCAGCTGCCGGGCCTCATCAGTTTAAATATGGCCTGAATGCCGTCTTTCAATCCGGATTCAGCGGACGTCTCCTTCGCCTCTCAGCCGCGGCTCTGGACTGCTTGTCATGAAGGCCTCGGTCTGCTCCCTGGCGCTGCGCCGATGAATCTGTACGATTCTATCAGACGAAATATTTTCTAATGACGGTTAAAGTCTTTTGTATATCAAAAAATGACGTTATCGGTATTTCGGAGCTCTGTTTTTTCTGATAAAAATATCACATACTATCCGTCATAAAGACCGAAGATACAGCAGCCAAAGAAAAGTTACAAACGCTCAAACAGCTGGCGGTGAAAATTACATAAACCCGACATTGGAAAAATCTATGGAAGAAGATATCGCATCCGTCATCAGGCACGGCGAGACCAGCAGGGTGCAATTCAAGCTGAGCTTCACCTCACAGAAGGAAATCGCCAGAGAAATTGCAGCCTTTGCCAACAGCCATGGCGGCATAATCATATTCGGCGTGGAGGACAAAACAGGCAGTGTAGCCGGTCTGAATTATGACGAAATCCAGACTATCAGCCGGGAATTGGGCAATGCAGCCAATGAACAGGTAAAACCTTCGCTGTATATAAGCACTGAAGTCAAGGATGTGGAAGGAAGAATGGTGCTTATCTGCAGTATACCGGAAGGGAGATCAAAGCCCTACAAGGACATTGGGGGCACTATCTGGATTAAACAGGGTGCTGACAAGAGAAGAGTAACAGAGAACAGTGAGATCCTGGGCTTATTCCAGAGCTCAGGCACATATCAGGCAGATCTCGCAGGCGTGCCGGGAACATCAGTCCGTGATTTGGACAAGACTGCCGTTGAAAGCTATTTCAGCAAAATATACGGACAGGTTCCGGACGATTTTGAGACTCCTGCAGAAAAAATGCTCGAATCATTGAACATCACAGACAGCAGCGGACGTCTCACTGTAGCAGGACTGCTTTACTTCGGCAGGCACCCCCAGCTTCGCATGCCTGGTTTCGTCATAAAGGCCGTCAGGTTCGCCGGCAATGACCTCGGAGGAATGAAATACCTAGACAGCAGGGACATAGAAGGCACTATTCCAAGGATGTTCGATGACGGGATGAACTGGCTGAAGTCGTGGCTCCGGAGGCCGCAGAACGGAAAGGGCTTCAACTCAATCGGAGATCTTGAGATACCTGAGCCTGTTCTTGAGGAGCTTCTTCAGAACGCACTGATCCATCTAGATCTGCTGAAGCCAGCTGCCATACGCCTTCTGATTTTCGACAACCGTGTTGAGATCATTAATCCCGGCTGTCTCCCAGGCAACCAGACAGTGGATGATGTCAGGCATGGCAACTCCAACCCCCGCAACATCCAGCTCGCGAGATTCTGTCTCAAAACGCTGCCCTACCGCGGCTTAGGCTCAGGAATACCACGTGCATTTTCTTTGGACAAAGATATTGAGCTGGTGAATTCACAGAGCGGCAATCAGTTCACAGCAATCATCAGAAGATTGCCTGATGATGACTATGTCTCCCATACTGGACAAAATGTCCCCCAAAGCGGACAAAATGTCCCTCTAAACG
>DEHC01000058.1:15024-15603 GCA_002351705.1 Gammaproteobacteria bacterium UBA2810
TCCCTCTAAACGGACAAAATGTCTCAAAGGAAATAGGAGACATAATCAGCAATGTCCCTGAAAAGGAAAACATCATTGCCAGATGGAATGCAATACTCGTATGTCTGACAAAAGATAATTCTCTCTCAAAAGAAGACATCGCAAAGAAGTTACAAGTCTCACCAAAGACCGTTCAACGTGACATAGCAGCAATGAACGACTATATACATGTTGCGTGGACAGGCTCAATGAAAAATGGCCATTGGGAGATTTCAGCCAAATGACGAGCAGCCCGGCCCATCATGAACGGGAGCTGCGGCCTCATTGAAACCGTGCCAGGCGGGGAAAGCCTTATAAACCGCGGAGCTCAAAGCCTGCTTAAGCTCTCTGAGAAAATCGACAAGAAAAAGATGAGGAAACCGGCTTTTCTGATGGTGCTGTGCGCTGCCGCCACTTTGCCTGCCAGCGTGATGGCTGAGTGTCTGCCGTTCCCGTTGGAACACTGAAGGACTGAAAACCCGACCGAACGCTGAATATGGATGCATGAATTCCGCTGAAAAAAATTACGTAAACACTTACGTAACTCAAACTTCCCAGTTC
>DEHC01000059.1:0-23215 GCA_002351705.1 Gammaproteobacteria bacterium UBA2810
TTTTCAACTGGGAAGTTTGAGAATATAATCGTCTGAATCTGTTAGAATTTCAGATGCCGTAAAAACTCTTACGGCATGTTTGTTTATGCCCGCTTCTGCGGAGCTCATTGTCTTGACGGCCTGGTAGATCATGAAAAGCAAATTGGGAAAGGGGCTCGGCTCTCTGCTGAGCGGCAGCGTAAAGGATGATCTGATTCGCGGCATGGCATCGCCTGAGAGCCAGGCGGCAGAGGCCGGCACGTCCACATCCGACGGGACATTCAGGGCCATTGACATCGAGAAGCTCGTTCCCGGGAAGGATCAGCCCCGCCGCGATATGGGAGCCGAGGAGATTGATGAGCTCAGCGAGTCAATCAGGATCCACGGGCTCCTTCAGCCGATTGTGGTGAGGAGCATGCCCGAAGGCAGGTTCGAGATTATCGCCGGCGAGCGCCGCTGGAGAGCCGCGCGCAAGGCGGGGCTCTCGGAGGTCTCATGCATCGTGAAGGACATCGATGACAAGACCGCTGCCGCCTGCGCGCTCATCGAGAACATCCAGAGAAAGGATCTCAACGCCATGGAGAAGGCCGAGGCGCTGAGCCGCATCGCTGCGGAGTACGGCCTTACCCATGAGGAGATTGCTGATGCCATCGGCAAGTCTCGCGCCTCAGTCTCCAACCTTATCCGCCTCACCGAGCTCAACGATGACGTGAAGAAGTTCGTTGAGGACGGCCGGCTTGAGATGGGCCACGCGAGGGCACTACTCGGGCTTGCCGGCGAGCAGCAGAGCAATGCGGCGAACCAGGCTGTCGCGAAGTCGCTCAGCGTCCGCGAGACCGAGAGCCTCGTGAAGAAGCTCCAGAAAGGAGTGAAGGCCCCGGAGCCTCCGCGCTTCAGCGAGGAGGACGTGAACCGCTGGCAGAATTCCATAAAGTCAGCTGTCGGCTGCTCCGGCGTGAAGCTGTCATTCGGCTCAAACGGCAAGGGACGCCTGGTCCTCTCATTCGCGAGCGATGACGAGCTCACGAAAATCATGGCCGTGCTCGGCAAGAACCGCAGCGACATCGCTGACACAGAGCTCCCGCGCCAGCCTGATTCCGATGTGGATTCCGGCACTGCTCCTGTCTGAGCCTGAGTTCTGCCAGGGCCGCTCCGGCGGCCTTTTTCCTGCGGCAGGGTTTCACAATTTGTCTCTGATCCTGGATGAGGTATCTTAAATGTTCCTTCTCATGATGTCCGGAGGTCTTTTCCTCTTTACCTGGCTGTTCCTGGCATTGCCGCTCTTCAGGAAGTCAAGATGCTTTCTCCTGGTCACCCTGCTCCTGCTGCTGCTCGCTGGACGCGATCTGTTCTTTGTCCTGACCGGTCAGCCCTGGTACGGGCAGGAATATCCGCTCTGGGCCAACATCCTGACCTCAGCGATGTTCGGCGCGCTGGTGATACTCGCCGTTGTCTGCATCCCCTGGGCAATTCTATTCGGCCTGTTCCGCTTCTTCGGCCTCACCACGCTGCATGAGCTCCGCGGCGGACTGACTGTCATCCTGATCCTCCTAGCCGGCACCTGCTCTTTCTTCTGCGTCAACCAGGGCTACTCCATGCCCGAGGACATCAGCTATACAGTCGGGAGCATGATGGTTCCCAAGGGCTTCGACGGTACCCGCATCGTCCAGGTGTCGGATCTGCATTTCTTCAAGGGCACCTCTGACAGGAGGATTGATGATCTCGCGAAGAAGGTCATTGCGGCAAAGCCTGATCTCATACTGTTCACCGGCGATCTGGTTGACGGCACAGTCGGTCAGCGCTCGTCCCAGCTCGAGAGGTTCATCACAGATCTCAAGAACGGCTGCTCGCCGAAATACGGGATGATTTCAGTTACAGGCAACCATGAGTACTACTCCGGCGACTATGCCGGCTGGATGAGCTTCATCAGGAGCCAGGGCGTCACCGTCCTCGAGAACTCGAATGTGAAAATCACCGCGCCTAACGGCGAAGAGCTCTATATCGCTGGCGTGACCGACCGCGCTGCAGGGCGCTTCGGCGGTGAGATGCCGGATTTTGCCAAGGCAGTTGCCGGCATACCCCGCGACGCCGGCGTCATCATGCTCTCCCACAGACCGTACAGGCCGAAGGGAGCATTCGACCGCGCCTTCCTGGTGTTCTCAGGCCATACCCACGGAGGCATGATCCCGGGAGTTGATCTTGTTGTCGGGTACTCGAACGAAGGATACGTGAGCGGGCTTTACCATGACTACGGCCGCTCGCTAATCGTAAGCAACGGCACCGGGATCTGGAGCGGCTTCCCCCTGAGGCTCACGCCGCACCTCGCGGACAACGTCATCGTCACGCTGAGATCCGAGAACACGCTTAATAAGCGCTGATTATTCAGGTATTTTTCAAGTGGGCAGGAGAGCATCCTGCCCTTTTCCGTTTAAGGGCATCTCAGCGCAGCTCATGCCCGCTGCTGTTCTTCCAGGCAAGATAGAGCTGCAGCGTGCCGTTCGTGAGGTGGCTTAGATCAAGCTCGATGTCGCGGATGGCAATGACAACGGTCGCCATCCTGTTGTCCCTGAACTCCTCCGTTTCTGAGAGCTCCTCATTCACGGCGGAGAGCTTCCTGAGATAGCCCTGCGCCCGCTCCCGGTCAAGGAGCATGAGGGAGAGAAGGACTTTCTTGGTCATCCTCCGGTTTTCGGCGAGGAGCTCTGCTGTCCTCCCCTCAGCCTCCGGCAGGGAGACGCTGTCGATGCTTGACGCGACAGCCGCGTTCATGATCCGCATCTTGTGGATCCGGTGGAGGAACCTCACGAAGCTGCGGTAGACGAACCTGTTGAAGAGCAGCGCGTAGCTCCAGAGAGGAAGCTTCTCGCTGTAGTCACGGGCGCTCCGGAACACTCCCTGTATTACTGCGGCGCCTTCCTCCGGCCCGGTCCCGGAGAGCCTGTTGAGCGATGCGCGGTACTCGAGGTAGAACCTTGTGAGGTAATGCCGGTAGGTCCTCAGCATGTCCAGCCTTTCAAGAGACGGCATGATGACTGCGCTTACAGCAAGCGAGATGAAGGCGCCTCCTGCAGTGAAGATGAGCCTCTCGGTGATGAGGTAGTCCGGGGTGAGCGGGGTGTGGATCATGAGGATCGAGAGAAGCATGATTACGGTCGCCGTCATGAAGGCGACGAAGAAGTAATAGAACTTGAAGAACACCCGGCTCCAGAGCGTGAGGCCGGCAAACACCACGAGAAACACCAGCATGGCCTCCTGCTCAGGGAAGGCAAGGCAGACAAGGCCTGCGATGATGACGCCGTAGATGCTTCCCAGTATGCGGTTCACCGTGCGCCTGAGCGCGGTAAGCGGCGTGTCGATGTAAAGGCTCACGCAGAATGCCGTCAGCGGGATCCAGAAGCTCTGCTCGGCACTGCAGAGAAATGACACTCCCTCGGCGATGGCCATGGTCACGGCCATGGCAGCCATCTGCAGCATGAGGACGTGATTCCGGCTGTCAGCTCTTTTTGCCATCGGCGTACTCCTCTGTCTTCTTTTCCGGCATGGCCGCGCCGTACTCATACCCGCGGTCTTCCCGGAGAAGCGAGGTCAGATCATCGAGCACGCGGAGCGCATGCCTTGTCATCTCGCCGTTGCAGAAGCGGTCCTCCGGCATTGCGGAGAGCATTCTCCGGCACCCATCCGCCGCCGCGGCCGCGCGGCTGCTGTTCCGACCTTTCACGAGCATCCCGGCAACGCAGCTGAATATCCCGCTCCTTATCCGGTTGATCCTCGCTATATGCTCCGGCTCGGTCCCGGCGGTCGGCCAGTAGCAGATGAGGATAAGCCCGTTCAGGATGCTCTGGTAGCGGCCGCGCCTCACCGGATCAAGCACATGCTCCGAGGTGTTGAGGAGCGCGCTCTGCAGCGCGAGTATGCGGCTTTTCCTTTTCTGCGGTAGATCCGTGAAGCTCTCGTAGAACTCGGCGCTTCCCATCATCAGCGCGTAGAGCCTGAGATCATGGTAGAAGCAGCGGTTGATCATGCCGCACCAGTGGAACCTCGTGAACGGCACGAGGATTACGGCAAGCAGGACCGACACGCTCCCCGCGGCGCAGGCAGTAAGCAGCCCTTCCGCCGTGACCTCGCGCCCTCTGTCGATGAGCCCCATGCCGAAGGCCACGACCTCGAAGATGCTCATGAACATCACCGTGCCGGAGAAATCCTTAAGCCTCGCGAGGCAGTACACAGTGGCTGCCGAGAGGAGGCAGGTCAGAAGAGCTTGCGGAACAATGAGCCGCTCATGGCCGAAGAATATCCCGGAGAAGAGCACTGAGGAGAGCAGGATGAGGCTCGCCGCCATGCTGAGCAGCCTACGGATGAGCGTCTTCCCGGCGAGGGCCCGGAGGCCGTAGAGGGCGATGATGAGGATGTATGCTCCGGCGGCTCCGGGGCCTGAGAGCTCATAGAAGGCGACGCCTGCGAGCATGCTGATGCTTCCGCGCAGCATTTCGGCCGTGTAGACGCCTTCAAGATCGTTTCTGATGTATCTGATGAGCATGATGAATCCCCCGGAAAATTATAAGGTATAGCGGAGCATATGGCTCCCTGGGAGCAGCAGCGTATTTCGGGAAAATCAGTCGGGAGGTGTTACTGACACGGTATTATATTTTTGTGTCAATCATTGATCTGTAAGGATTTTATAAAATATTCATAAATGCACGATGGAAGCTGCGCACTGGTTAACCCTACACTGGTGTATGGCAAAAATTATTTTTTTCGGGTATTATTGAAGCCGGATTTACCCAGGAGACGGAGTTCCGGGCAGTGAAGCTGACAGTGAAGAATGGCCTTTCCGAACGGGGAGCTGTATTCCTGTCTCTCGCGGTCCTGACAGTCCTGCTTGCCGCGGCCGGCGGAGCTGTATCATACAGCAGCGGATATCCGGCCGGCATGTCAGCTGTCCTCGGAGGCCTCGCGTTCATCGTGCCGCAGGCCGTATTCGCGCTCATCTGCGTCAGAAGTGATGACGCAGTGCTCGGAACAGGCCGGCTCCTTATGGGATATCTTGTCCGTGTGATCCTCATAATCGTCCTGTCAGTGGCGGTCTACAGGCTCTCATACGCTGTACCGGCGGCTGTGCTGGTGTCGTTTACGGCAGGCATCGTGTGCTATGTCCTGCTGCTTGCCATCATCAGCCATATGTGTAGAAGGCGGTAAGATGAGTTCAGAGAATACTGAGTCAGGAGCAAGCTCCACTGAGTACATTTCCCATCACATGCATTTCCTGCAGGTGGATCTTAGAAACGGAAACATAGTCGACAGCATCAAGAGCACTCCGGAGCTTGAGCAGTGCCTCAGCTCGGGAACCCCCGCAAAGGAATGCAAGCAGCAGTACAACACGCCGTGCAAGTTCGGCGATCTGTTCACCGGCAAGTGCGTCAACAATCTTGAGAATGCCGAGGCCAAGGGCATCTTCAACCCCTATACCCTCAACCTTGACTCCGTCGGCATCTCGGTTGCCATCGGCCTGATTTTCTTCGGATTTTTCTACTGGCTTGTGAGAAAGCTCAAGGTGGGCGGAGTCCCGGGGCGCCTGCAGTGCGTGCTCGAGATGATCTTCGAGTTCGTCGACAACAGCGTGAAGAGCATCTTCCACGGTACCAGCAGGCTCATCGCTCCGCTCGCGCTCACGGTCTTCTGCTGGGTGTTCCTGATGAACCTCATGGACCTCCTGCCGATTGACCTTCTGCCGCATCCCGCCGAGCTCCTCGGAGTTCCGTACATGAGAGTCGTCCCGTCCGCCGACGTGAACATCTGCCTCTCGATGTCGGTCTCGGTATTCTTCCTCATAGTGATTTTCTCCCTTGCCTACAAGGGAGCCGGCGGATACTCGAAGGAGCTGCTCCTCAAGCCGTTCAACTCATGGTTCCTAGCGCCCGTCAATTTTGTGCTCGGGCTCGTCGAGCTGTTCTCCAAGCCGCTCTCCCTCGGACTGCGACTCTTCGGCAACATGTTCGCCGGTGAGATGATCTTCATCCTCATCGCGCTCATCCCCTTCTGGTACGGCACCCTGCAGTGGGTTCTCAATGTTCCCTGGGCGCTGTTACATATTTTGATTGTTACTCTGCAGGCGTTCATATTCATGATGCTGACCATTGTGTACCTGAGTCAGGCTAGTGAGAAGGAATAGCAGACAGGATTTCTCTTGGTGGAGGATTTTTAGAAATGACAGATGTATCTCTGGTTTATGTGGCAGTCGGCCTGATGATGGGCCTTGCTGCCATCGGCGCTGCTGTCGGCGTGGGACTTCTTGGCTGCAAGTATGTCGAGAGCGTAGCCCGTCAGCCTGAGCTTCAGTCAAAGCTCATGGGCCAGTTCTTCATGGTCATGGGACTTGTGGACGCAGTTCCTATGATTGTCGCCGGTGTTGGCTTCTATGTAATGTTCGGCGCTATTCCTGCCCTCGCTCATTAATCCAGGGGGTAGAGCGGTATGGAGCTTAACGCGACATTTATCGGACAGGCGCTGGCCTTCCTGATTTTCGTCGTCCTGTGCATGAAGTTCATCTGGCCTCCGGTCATGACTGCCATCGATGCGCGCCGCAAGGAGATCGAGGACGGCCTGACTGCGGCAGAAAGATCCAAAAAGGATCTCGAGCTCGCGCAGAACCGCGCGTCGGAGGAACTCAAGGCGGCCAAGAAGCAGGCAGCCGAGATTATTGAGCAGGCCAACCGCCGCAGAACTGAAATCATTGACAGCGCCAAGGAAGAGGGCAACCAGGCCAAGGAGAAGATCCTTGCCGACGGAAGGGCCCAGATTGAGGCCGAGTGCAGCAGGGCGAAGGAGCAGCTGAGGAAGCGTGTTGCCGAGCTGGCTGTTGCCGGAGCCGAGAAGATCCTGCAGCGCGAGGTCAGCGCTGACGTCGACTCAAGGCTGATTGACGATCTGGCGAAGGCACTTTAACGGGGTGAAGCATGGCATCTGATATTGAGACGGTCGCCAGACCTTATGCCGAGGCGGCCTACGGGTATGCCTCAGAGCAGGGCGAGGTTGACCAGTGGGAAAAGATGCTCGGCTTTGCCGCCGCTGTCTCCGCGGATTCAAGGGTTGCGCCCCTGATTAACGGGACGCTTTCGGCGGACGAGCTTGCCGCTGCGTTCTGCGGCCTTCTCGGCTATGACATCAGCAAGGAGAAAAAGACCGGCGAGCCGGCCATTGACCGGCACTGTGCCAATTTTCTCCGCGTCATGTCCGAGAACGGCAGGCTGTCACTGATGCCTGAGGTATTCAGGCAGTTCGAGGAGCGCGCCGAGAAGGACAGGAACGTTCTCAGCGTGGAGGTTGTCTCGGCATCCGCGCTTCCTGAGGCGGATCTCTCCAGAATCAGGAAGATCGCCGAGAAGCACTGGCACTGCAAGGCCAAGCTCAGCACTGCGGTCGACGCCGCACTCATAGGCGGTTTCATCATCAGGGCCGGGAACGAGGTCATAGACATGAGCCTTAAGAGCAGGCTCGGGTCTCTGGCATCGGCTCTCAGAGCCTGAACGGGGTAAGTTAAATGCAGCTGAATTCAACGGAAATTGCGGATCTCATCAAGCAGAGGATCTCGCAGTTCAGCGTCGTGAGCGAAGCGAGAAACGAGGGCACCATCGTTTCGGTAAGCGACGGCATCATAAGGATTCACGGTCTGACTGATGTCATGTCGGGAGAGATGATCGAGCTTCCCGGCGGACTCTACGGCCTGGCCCTGAATCTGGAACGCGACTGCGTCGGAGCAATTGTTCTCGGACCGTACGAGGACCTCAGGGAAGGCCAGAAGGTATTCTGTACCGGAAAGATTCTCGAGGTTCCTGTCGGAGAGGGCCTGCTCGGGCGCGTGGTCAACACCCTCGGACAGCCTATCGACGGAAAGGGCGAGGTCAGGAATGACGGCTTCTCCCCGGTCGAGGTGGTTTCCCCGGGCGTAATCACCAGACAGTCAGTCGACACTCCGGTGCAGACCGGCTACAAGGCGGTTGACTCGATGGTTCCTATCGGACGCGGCCAGCGTGAGCTCATCATCGGCGACCGCCAGACCGGAAAGACCGCTCTTGCAGTCGACACCATCATCAACCAGAAGAACTACGGCGTTAAGTGCATCTATGTCGCCATCGGCCAGAAGGCCTCGACTATCGCCAACGTCGTAAGGAAGCTTGACGAGCACGGCGCTCTCGCGAATACCATCGTAGTCACGGCATCCGCCTCCGACACCGCAGCCCTGCAGTATCTCGCACCCTACGCCGGATGCGCGATGGGCGAGTACTTCAGGAACAGGGGCGAGGACGCGCTCATCGTCTATGATGACCTCTCGAAGCACGCTGTGGCATACCGCCAGATTTCACTGCTGCTGAAGCGTCCGCCTGGACGTGAGGCCTATCCTGGCGACGTCTTCTACCTGCACTCAAGACTTCTCGAGAGAGCCGCGCGCCTCAACGCCGACTACATCGAGAAGATCACGGGCGGAAAGGTCAAGGGAAAGACAGGATCCCTTACCGCGCTCCCGATCATTGAGACCCAGGCCGGAGACGTGTCCGCGTTCGTCCCGACGAACGTCATTTCCATCACTGACGGACAGATCTTCCTGACCACCCGTGCGTTCAACGCGGGCAACCGTCCTGCAGTCGATCCGGGAATCTCTGTTTCCCGTGTCGGCGGCGCGGCGCAGACCAAGGTCATGAAGAAGCTTTCCGGAGGCATCAGAACAGCTCTTGCCCAGTACCGCGAGCTTGCCGCGTTCGCCCAGTTCTCCTCAGACCTCGATGAGGTTACGAGAAAGGAGCTGAACCACGGCCGCAAGGTAACCGAGCTGATGAAGCAGAAGCAGTACAGCCCTCTGCGCGTATCGCAGCAGAGCGTGATCCTGTACGCTGCCGTCCACGGCTACATCGATGACGTGGAGCTGAACAAGATGGCGTCCTTCGAGAGCGGACTCCTGGACTTTGCCGAGTCCAACTACAAGGATCTGATGAACAGCCTTGATTCCACGGGCGCCTTCAGCGACGAGATCGAGAAGCAGCTGAAGGAAATCGTGGAGAAGTTCAAGGCTTCTCAGGGCTGATAGGAAAGGGGGCAGCTGATGTCAGGCGCTAAGGAAATACGTTCTAAAATCAGCAGTGTGCAGAGCACTCAGAAGATAACCTCTGCCATGCAGATGGTTGCGGCCTCCAAGATGAGGAAGACGCAGAAGCGCATGCAGGAGGCCCGTCCCTATGCTCACGCCATGCGCCGTGTCATTCACCATATAGCTGACGGCCACATCGAGTACCATCATCCGTTCCTTACCGAGCGGAAGATCGAGCACGTCGGCTATATCATCGTGTCGACCGACAGGGGACTCTGCGGAGGACTCAACATCAACGAGTTCAGGCAGACCATCATCGACATGAAGAAGTGGCATGACCAGAACGTCGAGTGCGAGGCTTCCATCATCGGCTCGAAGGGCATCTCCTTCTTCTCGAGGGTGAAGCTCTGCAGAATAGTCTCGCATGCCTCCGGGCTCGGCGAGGATCCGGGCGCTGACGACGTGGTCGGAACCGTCACGAACATGCTGAAGGAGTTTGCGGCCGGCAATATTGACCGCGTTTATCTCGTCTTCAACAAGTTCGTCAACACCATGGTGCAGAAGCCCGTCTTCCAGCAGCTTCTTCCCCTGCCGCAGAACGACAAGGATGACGACAAGTACGGCTCGGTCGCGAAGTCACACTGGGACTACATCTACGAGCCTGACGCAAAGGTGCTTCTTGACGAGCTCATCAAGCGCTATATCCAGTCGCAGGTATACAGCGCCGTGCTCGAGAATCTTGCGAGCGAGCAGTCTGCGAGGATGGTTGCGATGAAGGCCGCTTCTGAGAACGCAGGCTCTCTCATCGACAGCCTCCAGCTTGAGTTTAACAAGGCACGCCAGGCCGGCATTACCCAGGAAATAACCGAAATTGTTTCCGGGGCCGCGGCTGTTTAGTAATTTGGAAGGTGAAATTAATGACTGCAGAAAAAACAGCAACAGGCGTCGGAGCCAAAGGTGTGGTGATTCAGGTCATCGGCGCGGTTGTTGATGTCCAGTTCCCCAAGGAAAATATTCCGAAGGTATACGATGCCCTCAGGGTAACGAGCCATGACTCCAGCGACGGTCTGGTGCTCGAGGTCGAGCAGCAGATCGGCGGCGGCGTTGTACGCTGCCTAGCGATGGGCATCTCTGACGGACTCCGCCGCGGCGTTGAGGTCGAGGCCACCGGAGCCGGCATCAAGGTTCCCGTAGGCCATGAGACCGTCGGCCGCATCATGAACGTTCTCGGCGAGCCTGTGGACAACATGGGCCCCATCGGGGAGAAGGAGCGCTGGGAGATTCACCGCCCGGCACCTACCTACGAGGAGCAGTCCAGCACTACCGAGATCCTCGAGACCGGCATCAAGGTCGTTGACCTTATATGCCCGTTCGCGAAGGGCGGCAAGGTCGGCCTTTTCGGCGGCGCCGGAGTAGGCAAGACCGTCGCGATGATGGAGTTCATCAACAACATCGCGAAGGCACACCAGGGACTTTCCGTGTTCACCGGCGTGGGCGAGCGTACCCGTGAGGGCAACGACTTCTACTACGAGATGAAGGCCTCCAAGGTCCTCGACAAGGTGTCGATGGTGTACGGACAGATGAATGAGCCGCCCGGAAACCGCTTCCGCGTTGCGCTTACCGGACTTACCGTCGCCGAGAAGTTCCGTGACGAGGGCAAGGACGTGCTGCTCTTCATCGACAACATCTACCGTTACACCCTCGCAGGCACTGAGGTTTCCGCGCTGCTCGGACGTCTCCCCTCTGCGGTCGGCTACCAGCCTACCCTCGCTGAGGAGATGGGTCAGCTCCAGGAGCGAATCGCGTCAACCGACAAGGGCTCCATCACCTCGATCCAGGCAGTCTACGTTCCTGCGGACGACCTGACCGACCCGAGCCCGGCGACAACCTTCGCCCATCTCGATGCGACCATCGTGCTTTCCCGTCAGATTGCGTCTCTCGGAATTTACCCGGCGGTTGATCCTCTTGACTCGACTTCCCGCCAGCTTGATCCGCAGGTTGTCGGCGAGGAGCATTACAACACCGCCCGCGGCGTTCAGACCGTGCTCCAGCGCTACAAGGAGCTCAAGGACATCATCGCCATCCTCGGCATGGACGAGCTTTCCGAAGAGGACAAGCTTACCGTCGCACGTGCCCGCAAGATCGAGCGTTTCCTGTCCCAGCCGTTCCATGTGGCAGAGACCTTCACCGGCAAGCCGGGCAAGTACGTCTCCCTCAGGGATACCATCAAGGGCTTCCAGGGCATCATCAACGGTGACTATGACGATCTGCCCGAGCAGGCGTTCTATATGGTCGGCACCATTGACGAGGCCGTCGAGAAGGCCAAGACAATCAACGCCTGACAGGCAGTGACCGGGACAGACATAGGAGTGGGCAATGGCTGATGTTCCTTTTGTACTTGAGGTGGTAAGCGCCGAGGGCAGGCTGTTCAGGGGGCTGGTGAGGTCCGTGAGGATTTCGGGATCGGAAGGTGAGCTCGGAATCCTGCACGGCCACGCTCCCCTTCTGACTGCCATCAAGCCCGGGCTTATCAGCTACCGGAGCATGGAAGACAAGGATGAGGTGATGTATGTCTCTGGCGGTCTTCTTGAAGTGCAGCCGGCGTTCAACGAGGAGTCTGATGACGCGGCGGTATCAGTGACGGTCCTTGCAGACACTGCAGTCCGCGGCAAGGAGATCGATGAGGCCAAGGCCGAAGAGGAGGCCAGGGCGGCACAGGAGGCGTTCGAGAACGCTCAGAACTCCTCCGGCGGGGCCAAGGCCGGCGACACGGATTACGCCACCGCGATTGTCAACCTTTCCCGCGCCATGGCAAGGCTCCATGCGGCCCAGATTTCGAACCATCACTACAACTGAGCCTCATAAGGCACTCTGCAATCCCCGGCCTGTTCCGGGGATTTTTTGTTTCCGGGGACGGCATAAGAACCCGGATGTTCCAAAAGTCTTTATTTATATGATATAATATGTCATATAAATAAAAGCGGAACTTTCACAGAATCACTCTCACCTGCAGCGGCTCAGGCGCTTTCCTTTCACAGCCTAAGGCTCTTTATCACAGTTCCCTGTGAATTCTCTCTACCCTGCGCATCCGCAGGATCTTTTTACCCAGCTGAGCCCGCCTGCTGCAGCATTCAACGGCATCCCGCGGTAAATGGCCTGAATTTCGTTCCATGAGGCTTTTTTATAAGAGCTGTAGGTTCAGTGCTCTTTATGGATGAGGGGCATTGGGCAGTGTTTCTGACGCATTTGCAGGCATTTCTGCATATCATGGATGTCATAGAGCCTGATTGAACCTGTTTCAGGCATGAAAAAATCCCCCGGAAAAGTGCTTTTTTCCGGGGGATTCGATTTTCACAGAATTTTTGTTTCTGCCTGGATGCTGAAAAACGCGCAGAATTTGGAGTTTTAAGGATTATCCACTGTTTTGTGCTCAGTTGGTCCACATTTTTATTCACTTTTTGCCGTTTTCCAGCTGTTTTTCACTTTTCATGAGGTGAAAAAGCTTTCACAGCAGCTTTCCAGCCCTTCTATGCCTCGTAGAACGGCTGTGATCCCTTCACGTCCGGCGCGTCGCTGAGGTCAAGGAACTCGACCTTCTCTGCCTTCAGCAGCGGATGGAGGACTGCCGACCATTCCTCGAAGTCGCCGCTGTGATCGGCGTTCTTGAAGAACTCAATCACCACCTCAAGCACATGGTGCCCTAGCTGCTCGCGCGACCTCACCCAGGCATGATCTACGTCAACCATGTCATCAAGGAACCTGTTGAGGACCTCTGCGGTTTTCTCGTCAGGATTCACCGGTTTGTAAACAGGCTTCACCTTAATCCAGGAGGTCGGGTTATAGTAGTTGGTCTTGCTGATTTCCTTGTCGATATAGGAAAAAAACTCGCTGTCAGCGATGAAGCTGTCTGTTGACGGGTTGATGATGAGCCCTAAAGCATCCTCAGAATTTTTCACCAGCTCGGAGAGCAGATCGTAGTTGTGGACAAACCTTGTGAAAGGTGTCCTGATGTCCTTCTGGTAGTCAAGGAACTTGTCAGTCGAGGTGAAGACGATATAGAGGTACTTCCCGCTCTCCGAGGCGATCCTGGCGTAGGCAAGCGAGCCGTCAGGCTTCTTTTCCACAGGAACGATGAGGCTTGACCGCATGACCGCGTCGGCAATCCTGCCGTAGAGCGCCGGAAGCAGATGCTCGTATTTGGAGTCTCCGGTGAGCTGCTTCAGGTAGGCGAATCCGAACTCGACCGCCGGGTTCCTGAGCGACCTGGTGTCAGACGGCGGCAGGATGTCGGCGAGGCTCATCTCGATTTCGTCATTGAACTTTGCGAAGCGGAAGCCCTTTCGGTAGATGAGATCATCAAGCTCCTCCTGCAGATCCGGCTTAGCGAATGAGGATACCGATGCCTCAGTGCAGCCGAGATCCTGGAGTGCATCAAGGGCTCTTTTCTCGTCGGAGTACATCCTGAAGAATCCCTTGTCGATATACGGGAGCCCGGTCTTCTGGCTTTCGATGTACCAGAGCCGCTCCGCCCTCTGCAGCTTCGCGGCGAAGGTCAGATAAAAGAAGCTGCCGCGCTGCTCAGC
This sequence comes from Gammaproteobacteria bacterium UBA2810, assembly GCA_002351705.1. Lineage (GTDB taxonomy): Bacteria > Pseudomonadota > Gammaproteobacteria > Enterobacterales > Succinivibrionaceae > UBA2810. Next base: position 13,642 of record DEHC01000059.1, read on the forward strand.
GTCGGGCAGGTTCTTCTTCATTATCCCGCACAGTCTCAGAAGGCCGGCGTAGTCTGCAATGTCGAGGTTCCTGTCCCTGATCTGCTTTAAGTCGAGAAAGAGGGTATCCTCCAGCTCATCCTGTGAAAGACTCATGAATTCCTCCGTGGTGGCCCTGATTAACATGCCCTGGTGAATGGAATATGTTCCGCCTGTGTTTAAAAGGCTCTGTTGTATATGGACTGAATCGGGAAATTATATCATCAGGATCAGGGATGATCTGTTCCACGTGGAACAGGGTGTTTCCAAAGGTGTGGGAATCGCTGATGTGAATTGTCAGCGGCATGGGCGGTGCTGCAGGCAGTATTTTGTACAAATTTTATACAAAATGCCATATTCTGAAAAGATATATGACATTAAAAGTCGTACTAGTATCATGACTTTTCCGGAACAGGCGAATTTTCATAATTTTCGCCTCTCAGAAAAGCAGCCAGCATACGGTTTTCAGGATTTCTCCCCGGATCTTCTCCGGCAGCAGGGGCGTATTTCAGAAAAAACGGCTGTTTTTCAGCTTTCTGCCCGCATCATTTTGCAATCTTTTTCAATTTAAGTGACGCAACGCAGACGGGCCCTACCGCGGCGGGTAGTATAATTCAAATCAGTTCTCGTTAACAGTGCAGAAAAACAAATTCCGAGGTTCCGATGTCTTTGCAGATTTTTATTCTCGCGGCCGGCAAGGGAACGCGCATGCGCTCCGACAAGCCGAAAGTGCTTCATGAGATTGGCGGTCAGGCCATGCTCAGGAGGGTCTACAACACGGCATGCCAGCTCAGGCCGGCCTGCATCCACATCGTATACGGCTTCGGCGGCGATCAGATCATGAAGGACATGGCAGACCTTAAGAACGTCGACTGGGTCTACCAGGCCGAGCAGCTCGGCACCGGGCACGCGGTCAGGCAGGCCATGCCCAACGTCAAGGACGATGACATCGTCCTTGTGATCTACGGCGACACTCCCCTGCTTTCCGTCACCACGCTCGGCCGGATGGTTGCAGCAGTCCCGGACAGGGGGCTTGCAGTCCTTACCGCGAACTTCAGCGATCCAACCGGGTTCGGCAGGATTGTCCGCGACTCTGCGGGAGCGTTCGACAGGATTGTCGAGCAGAAGGACGCCTCGCCCGAGGAGCTCAAGATCCGCGAGATCAACACCGGCGTCTGCGTCGCTGACGCAGGAGTGCTCCGGACCATGCTCAACACCATCGGGCGCGACAACGCGCAGCATGAGTACTATCTCACTGACGTGTTCTCGGTAGCCCGCCGCTGCGGCATGCCGGTCGTGACCGTCACCGCTGACGATCCTGACGAGGTACTCGGAGTGAACTCCTGCGTGCAGCAGGCAAAGGTCGAGAAGATCTACCAGCGCAAGCTCGCAGAGCAGCTCATGACCGACGGCGTGACCATCATTGATCCGGACAGGATCAACATCAGGGGCAGCCTTTCCTGCGGCCGCGACGTGGTGATTGACATCAACGCGGTGTTCACCGGCAATGTGGTCCTCGGCGACCGTGTCACCGTAGGGCCGAACTGCGTGCTGAAGGACTGTGAGATCGGGCCTGACAGCGTGATTTCACCCTGCACGGTAATCGAGGGATCGAAGCTCGGCCGCCATGTGACCATCGGACCGTTCGCAAGGCTCCGTCCCGGCTGTGAGCTTAAGGACGAGGTCCATGTCGGAAACTTCGTCGAGTGCAAGAATGCGGTTCTCGGCGAGGGAACCAAGTCAGGGCACCTCACCTATCTCGGCGACGCGACTCTCGGAAAGGGCGTCAACATCGGGGCCGGCACCATCACCTGCAACTATGACGGCCTTCATAAATTCAAGACGGTAATCGGCGATGACGTGTTTGTCGGCTCCGACACCCAGATCGTCGCTCCGGTAACTGTCGGCGACGGCGTCACCATCGGCGCCGGCACCACCGTGACGAAGGACATAAGCGATGACATGCTGGTCATCACCCGCGCTCCCCGCCGCGACATACCTGACTGGAAGAGGCCTGGGAAGAAGGATCGCTCGCCGAAGAATCCTGAGGAGCAGCAGTAAAAGAGGCTGCCGGGACAATACGGAAGGCGGGGCTCTGTGCTCCGCCTTTTTTGTTTCCTGCCTCACATGACTGAGAGGCAATAAAGCCTTTTCCTCCGCCCGCTGTTATCATTCAGTGAAAGTACTGTGGAAAATTATCCTGCTGCAGGTGATAATGAAATCATTGTTCAGATGAGGACCTATTATGTGTGGAATTGTCGGTGCTACCGCCCAGCGTGACGTTACGGATATCCTTATTGAGGGACTGAGACGGCTTGAATACCGCGGCTATGACTCCGCAGGCGTCGCTGTCGTCTCGGGCGGCGTTCTGAAACGCGAGAGAAGCGTCGGTAAAGTGCAGAAGCTTGCTGAGCTTGTCGCGGAGAAGCAGGTCAACGGGCCTCTGGGCATTGCCCATACCCGCTGGGCCACCCACGGAGAGCCTTCCGTCAGGAACGCCCATCCCCAGGTCTCCGGCAATATCGCGATTGTCCACAACGGCATCATCGAGAACTTCATGGAGCTCCGTGAGATGCTGAAGAAGGAGGGCTATGAGTTCACCTCGGACACCGACACCGAGGTCATGGTCCACCTGGTGAACTTATACAGAAGGACCGAGCCCAGCCTCATCAAGGCGGTGCAGCGCGCAGTGCGCGACATCAGGGGCTCCTACGGCGCCGCGCTCATCAGCTCCGATGAGCCCGGGCACCTTGTCGTAGCGAGGAAGGGCTCACCGCTCGTCATCGGCCTCGGCATCGGCGAGAACTTCGTCGCGTCTGACCAGATCGCGCTCCTTCCCGTGACAAGGAGGTTCATCTACCTCGAGGAGGGCGACACTGCTGACATCACGAGAACCTCTGTAAAGATATTTGACAGTGATGACCGCGAGGTCAGAAGGGAGGAGCAGGAGTCGGAGATTGTCAGTGACAGCATCGACAAGCGCGGCTACCGCCACTTCATGCTCAAGGAGATTTACGAGCAGCCCGAGGCGGTGCGCCGCACGATTGAGGGCGGCTTCAGCAGCGAGCATTTCCTGCCGGCAGTCTTCGGCCATGACGCGGCAGCGACCCTCCCGAAGGTCCGCCATGTGAAGATCGTGGCCTGCGGCACCTCCTACCATGCCGGGCTTGTCGCCAGGTACTGGCTCGAGAAGTACGCCGGCGTCTCCTGCAGCGTGGAGATTGCCTCGGAGTACCGCTACAGGCAGTCAGTCACCATGCCGGACAGCCTCTTTGTTGCCATCTCGCAGTCGGGGGAGACTGCCGACACGCTCGCTGCCGTGAGGCTTGCAAGAAAGCAGGGCTATATGTCCGTTGCGGCTATCTGCAACGTCCCGGGGTCAACCCTGGTGCGCGAGTCCGATCTCTGCTTCCTCACCAGGGCCGGAGTCGAGATAGGAGTCGCCTCCACCAAGGCGTTCCTCACCCAGCTCGCGGCTCTCATGATGCTGACTGGCGCGCTCGGCTCGGCGAACGGTCACCTTGACGCGGCAACTGAGAAACAGCTCATTGAGGCGCTGAAGTCCCTGCCTTCCGACATTGAGAAGGCGCTGAGCCTGGACAGCATCACAGAGTCACTTGCGGCCAGGTTCCTTCAGAAGCCGAGCTGCCTTTTCCTCGGCAGGGGAGTGCATTTCCCCATCGCGCTCGAGGGGGCGCTGAAGCTCAAGGAGATCAGCTACATCCACGCCGAGGGCTACGCCTCCGGAGAGCTCAAGCACGGCCCCATCGCGCTCATTGACTCCAACATGCCGGTCGTGGTCGTCGCCCCCTCGGACGAGCTCCTCGAGAAGCTCAAGTCCAACATTGAGTCCGTGAGGGCGAGAGGCGGCGAGCTCTATGTGTTCGCTGACGACGAGAGCGCCGTAACCGGCACTCCGACCTGCCACATCATCAAGATGCCTAAGGTCAACAGCATCAACACCCCGCTGGTGTTCACCGTACCGCTGCAGCTTCTCGCCTATCACGTCGCGGTCATCAAGGGAACCGATGTGGATCAGCCTAGGAACCTCGCGAAGAGCGTGACTGTGGAATAATTTCACGCTGCGCATTTGCCTGTTTCAATGCCTGCCCGAGCGGCAGGCTTTTTTGTAGAATTTTCCACTGCCATGCTCAATAGAATTTTCACAGATGATGATCTCGCTGCAGTCCGTGCCGGATCTGTGCTTGCCGCGTTTTTCCGCATTTCCGCAGTCACAGCTTTTTCACCTGATGATCACAGGTTGTCGCTCCATGCGGAGGAGCTCAGGGGAAAAAGTGAGAAATTCCGGAGGGAAAGGCTTGCCTCCAGGGCAATGCTCGCTGATTTCCTCCGCTCAACGGCTGAGAATCCGCTGCCGCCATTCAGCTTCGGCAGGTACGGGAGGCCGTATTTCACAGGCTCGGGCATGCCGTTTTTCAGTATTTCACACTCCGGTGAGCATATTCTGTTGACAATGTCCAAAAAGCCAGTCGGGGCGGACGTTGAGGCGATCCGTCTCCGGAAAGGTGCACAGGGTATTGCAGACAGGTATTTCACGCCTGCAGAGGCCGGCTGTGTGCGGAAATACGGCCAGAGGGTCTTTTTCAGACTGTGGACAATCCGCGAGGCAGTATCGAAATTCACCGGAGGCGGTATTCAGGACTTCTCCCGTATCCGGATTGATCCAAGAGGATTCTCCGTTTCTGTTGATGACTGTGAGGATCCTCCCCTGCCTCTCATCTCTGAGACTGAGTCGTTGACGGCCGCCATTGCTGTTCCTGTACAATCCGAGGTGAGAAGCGTCATGATCGATGAGAGCGGAAGGCATGACGCGGAGCTCCTGTGGCATGTCCCTGAACCGGAGGATCCTGATGAACCTTAATGAGAGACAGCTCGAGGCGGTGAGGTATATCGGCGGGCCGTGCCTCGTGATAGCAGGCGCCGGCTCCGGCAAGACCAGGGTAATCACCAGCAAGATTGAGTACCTCCTCGACACCTGCGGCTACCCCGGTTACTCGGTTGCCGCAGTGACGTTCACCAACAAGGCGGCGCGCGAGATGAAGGAGCGCGTCTTCAGGAGCGTCTCGCCGGAGGCGGCCGAGGGGCTTATTGTCACGACCTTTCACTCACTCGGCCTCAGGATCATCAGGAGCGAGTGCAGCCGCATCGGGCTCAGGAGCAACTTCATGCTCTTTGACGAGCATGACAAGGAAATCCTCGTGAGATCCGTCCTCGGCGAGCTGCAGCCGTCGGCCGGGGCAGATGATTTCTCGAAGGAGGATGTCGAAAGGATCCTCGGCTTCATCTCCTCGTGCAAGATGGACATGGTTGAGCCAGAGGACTCGCAGTCGCGCGCGGAGGACGGGGACGGCATCCTCTGCTCGAAGGTCTACTCCCGCTATGCCTCCATGATGAGGTCCTACGGCGCTCTTGATCTCGATGATCTCATCTACCTTCCCGTAATCTTCTTCAGGAGCCATCCCGATGAGCTTGCGCGGTGGCAGAGGAGGCTCCGCTACATCCTCGTTGACGAGTACCAGGACACCAACTCCTGCCAGTACGAGCTTCTGAAGCTCCTTGCGGGGGAGCGGCAGGCGTTCACGGTCGTCGGTGATGATGACCAGTCGATCTACTCCTGGAGAGGCGCGAGGCCTGAGAACATCGATCTCCTCATCAGGGACTTTCCTGACACCAGGGTAATCAAGCTTGAGCAGAACTACCGCTCAACCGGCAGGATCCTCAAGTGCGCAAACGCACTGATCTCAGCGAACAGTCACACCTTCGGCAAAAAGCTCTTCTCTGCGGCTGACTTCGGGCCGAAGGTGAACGTGTTCGTCACGAAGGATGACGAGCGGCAGGCGGATCTCCTCTCAAGCGAGATCCTCGGCAGCACCTACATGCACCATTCGCGCTGGAAGGACTACGCCGTCCTTTACCGGAGCAGCCACCTCTCAAGGATCATCGAGAAGGCCTTCGTGAGGAACAGGATCCCCTACCGCATCTCGGGGAGCGTCTCGTTCTTTGACCGCTCCGAGGTGAAGGACTTCCTCTCCTATTTCAGGCTGATCCTGAACCATGACGATGACAACGCCTTCCTCAGGGTGGTGAATACCCCGAGGCGCGACATCGGCGCAGCGACGACGGAGAAGCTCGGCATCTTCGCAAGGAAGCACGGCATGTCCATGTTTGACGCCGCTCAGTCAGCGCTGTTCCAGAAGGAGGTTGGCGCGAACACATTCAGGGCGTTGGGTGAGTTCTGCGAGTTCATAAGCGGAAGGACAGATCAGGCTGAGGATGACGCGAGGGGCATGGCTGAGTCGCTTGCGGATGATCTGGGCTACGGAGCCTATCTTTCCTCAAGCTCAAAGAACGAGGACATCGCCTCGATAAGGATGAGAAATGTGGAGCAGCTCGTCTCATGGCTTACCGAGAAGCTTGACGGCAATCCGCGCGAGCACCTTGAGCCGCAGAGCTTCGAGGCGTCAGTCCACTCGCTCTGCACCCGCGACATGCTCGAGCACTCGAGTCTCGGCGAGGACGACGAGGAGCTTGACCAGGTGCAGCTGATGACCCTGCATGCCTCAAAAGGACTGGAGTTCCCGTATGTCTACATCATCGGCATGGAGGAGGGGGTTCTTCCCCACCAGAGCGCGATTGACGAGGGGGACGTCACGGAGGAGAGGCGCCTTTGCTATGTCGGTATCACCAGGGCCATGCGCGAGCTCAACCTGATGGAGGTGAAAACCCGCCGCGGTGCGGGCAGGAGCATGAGGCGGCAGGGTGAGAATGACGGAGACGGCAAAAACCGCAGGGGCTCGCCCGACGATTCAAAAATGACGGAAAGCCGGTTCATAGGAGAGCTCCCCAGTGAGGATCTCGACATCCACAATGAGACGAGACCGAAGACCGAGGACGAGAAGGCGGCCGAGGCGAAGAACGTCAGCATGCTCCTCAAGGAGTTCCTGCAGAGCGGCGGCTGATCCGTTACCGTGGCTTTACCGGAATGTCCTTATTCCGGTGCGTGTCTGATGGTATCATGCCATACGGCACAGAGGGCGCGCGATCTCACGGCAGATGCGCTGCGCCTGCGGCAGATTGTTAAGCGGCTCGTGATATGAAGATCAATGTAATCAGGGGAACTCATCAGTTCGGCGGCAATGCGGTGAAGGTCACATCGGACAGCGGCTCTGCCATTGTCCTTGATTTCGGCGCGGAGTTCGCGGTGAACGGCGGCAGGGCGATTGTTGCCGAAGGCATCACGGCAGGAAAGCCAGGGGTGCTGGGCGTCCTTATAAGCCACTCCCACAAGGATCACGCCGGGCTCATCCATACGATCCTCCCCGGGGTTCCCGTTTACATGGACCGGATTGCAGGCCGCATCTACCGCACCTACAGCGAGGTTACCGGGCGCCCGGAGGCAGCCGCGGCCGGGAAAATGAAGGCCCTCCCCCCGCTTGGCGGAAAAATCGAATTCGGTGACATCACCGTCACACCGTTCCTCTCGGATCACGGCACCTACCGCTCCGAGATGTTCCTTGCCGAGGCTGACGGGAAGAGGCTTCTCTACACCGGAGACTTCAGGCTTCACGGCCTGCTCAGAAGTGAGCTGCTTTCCGGCCTTGGGAGTCTCCGCGGAACAGTCGATCTGCTCATCACCGAGGCGACCTGCGCAGGCCGAGGTGACGAGTACTCGACCTATGTCCCGTCCGAGAGGACACTCGAGAAAAGTGTCCTGGAGTTCCTCGGAAAGTCGCCCGTGATCCTCTTCTGCTCCATCATCAACATCGACCGCATCGCGGGGCTCTCGGGGCTGGTGAAAGACAAAGGGGGCAGGGTGTTCGTCTCATGGGCGGAGAAGCGCGTCATTGACGAGGCGGTGAAGGACGATGCGCCTCCTGCGGCGTTCTACCAGAACCTCTCCATACCGGAGACCTATGACAGCAGCCTCTTTGCTGACATCGGGAAAGGCGATCTGATCTTCACCTCGTCATTCGAGGACTTCAGAATCCTCTCAGGGATGATCCCCTCTGCCGAGCTGGTATTCACGGAATGGCCGGGGAACCTTGCCCATATGAACAGTGCGTTCCGCGAGGATCCGAGGTTCCATGTGATGCATGTGAGCGGACACGCGCATCCCGCAGAGCTCAGGGAGTTTGCTGAGTTTCTCTTGCCGCGCGCAGTGCTGCCGGTTCACACCTCAAGCCCGGAGAAGTGCGCTGAGCTCCTTGAGGGATTCAGAGTGCTCCCGCTTCAGGACGGGGAGGACTTCTCACTCTGATCTCATCATGGGACAGGCGGCAGAGCGTCAGCTGCCGTCCTTTCTTCTTGACTCAAAGAACTCCTGCAGGATCCTGCCGCACTCCTCTGCCATTACGCCTCCTGTTATGTCACGGAAGCGGTGGTTCACGAGAGGGCTCCCGGCGATGGTGAAGACCGAGCCGCAGGATCCGGTCCTGGGATCCGCTGCTCCGAACACGATACGGTCAACCCTTGAGTGCACGAGCGCTCCCGCGCACATGTAGCAGGGCTCGAGCGTCGTGTAGAGAGTGCAGCCGGTGAGCCGCATGGTGCGAAGCGCGCGCGCCGCGTCACGGACGGCGAGAACCTCGGCATGGGCGGTAGGATCCGGAAGCTCCATCACGCGGTTCCGCGCGCCGGAGACCACCTTACCGTCCTTCACCACGACAGCTCCTACCGGCACCTCGTTATTCTCAAACGCCTCACGGGCAAGAAGCAGCGCCTCCTTCATGAATACGGAATCAAGACGCCTCTCCTCCGCGCTCACTGTCTCTGTGGCTCGCTGCTCCGGGATCCGGCGGAGCCTCAGGGGAACGGTCCTGCCGGAGAGGAAATCCCTGAAGGTGAGGGCGGTCGTGACAGTCTTGTCCTTGCTTCCGTCATCCCTCAGGAACACCTCATCCTGCACGAGGTATTCCCCCTGTTCCGTGCTGAACCTCCTTACTGGAGGCTTCCTTCTGCTGTCCGGCATGGCTTTTCCTTGTTCGAAGAATGCGCTCAATTATAGACTGCCATTCTTCCGTTCCCTCCTTTAAAACGAAAAAGCCCGGCGGGGGCATCCCCGCCGGACTTACTCAGAGAGAGGGAAAAACTGTCAGAGCTTCTTCCTGATCTCCTCTGCCGAGGCATCATCGCCCTGGTGCCAGCCGCCGCCGAGTGCCTTGTAAAGGGTCACCTCGTTTATGAGCTGCGCGAGCTTGGTGCCGATCTCTCCGGTCTGTGCGGAGAAGAATGCCCTTTCGGCGTCAAGCCTGGTGAGGTAGCTGTCTACGCCGTTTCTGTAGCGGGTGTCAGCCAGGTTGAAATACCTCTCGGTTGACTTCCGGAGGCTGCTTGCCGCGTTGAACTGATCAGTGTAGGCCTTCTGGGAGACAAGTGAGTCATAGACTTCCCTGAATGCGTCCCTGATGGTCTTCTGGTAGGTGACTACGGCAGCTTCCTTCTGGATCTTTGCGAGATCAAGAGAGCCCTTGAGCCTTCCGCCGTTGAAGATCGGGACGCTGATGGTGGGTCCTATTGACCAGTAGCCGTTTCTCGA
>DEHC01000059.1:23414-34861 GCA_002351705.1 Gammaproteobacteria bacterium UBA2810
ACTGACGCTGCTTCCGGTGTCAGCAGGGATCTTCGCGCCGACGAGGACGGACAGCGCGGAGAGGTCGATGCTTACGAGCCTCTCGTAGTTCGCGGTGTCAATCCTTGCCTGGTCAACCGCGGTCTGGGCCTGGACATAGGTCAGGTCGGAGACTGCGCCGCTGTCGAGCTGCTGCTTGACGAGGGCACTGCTCTCCTCCTCGGTCTTCAGGGTGCGCCTGCTGATCTCAAGGAGGTTCCTGTCTGCGACCAGAGTGTAATAGGCGTCAGCTACAGCCGCGATGATGCTCATCTGCGCTGACTTCCTGTTCTCCTGCTCGGCGAGATACTGCTCTACGGCAGCCTCCTTCTGGTTCCTGATCTTCCCGAAGAAATCAAGCTCCCACCCGACATTGAGCCCGACATTGTACTGTGTCGAGTAGATGTTGGTCATGTTGGACTGGGAGTCCGAGACCTTGGAGCGGGTTGAGCCTGCGGCGCCGTTGAGCGAGGGCAGGAGATCAGCCCTCGTGATGCGGTACTTCGCCTCATATGCCGCGACGTTCAGGATGGCAAGCTTCAGGTCGCGGTTGGTCTTCAGGGCCTGGTCAATAAGGCGGCTGAGCTCTGCGCCGGTAAACTGCTTCTGCCAGTCAGGAATGCCTGCGGCAGCGTCGCCGGACCAGAATGCTCCCTCCGGCATGGACGGCCTCTCATAGTCAGGCGCGAGCGAGCAGCCTGAAATGAGGACCGCAGCGGTTACCGCCGCAGCGGCGGTAAGCCTGAAAGCCTTAAACATTCTGGATTCCTCCTGTCTTTGCCGCAAGCTTCTGGGCGTGAGCCTCTCTTACCTGCTTGGGAATGTATTTGGTGCAGTAGCGCATGACGAACACGAAGAATACCGGGACGAACACTATTGCAAGAAGCGTTGCGCTCAGCATTCCGCCGATAACGCAGATACCGATCTCGTTCTGGCTGTTCGAGCCTGCGCCGGAGCTCAGGGCAAGCGGCAGCACGCCGAAGATGAACGCGAGGGAGGTCATCAGTATCGGGCGGAGTCTGATCCTGGCGGCCTTTACAACCGCGTCGGTGAGCTTCGCGCCGCTGTCATAGATGTCCTTCGCGAACTCGACTATCAGTATCGCGTTCTTCGCGGACAGTCCGATGGTGGTCAGCAGTCCGACCTGGAAGTACACGTCGTTGTAGACCGAGTGGATGTTAGGGTTGATGAACTGCCCCCACCACTGGGTAATCATGGCGGCGATGACCGATCCGCAGACTCCGAGGGGCACAACCAGCATTACCGCGAACGGGATGCTCCAGCTCTCATAGAGGGCCGCAAGGCTCAGAAACACAACGACAAGCGAGATGGCGTAGAGGAACGGTGCCTGATCGCCTGACTGCTTCTCCTGGAACGAGGTCCCGGTCCACTCGACCTCATAGCCGTCCGGAAGCTGCTTTGCGAGGCGGACAATCTCATCCATAGCCTCACCGGTGGAGTGTCCGGTCTTCGGCTGTCCGGTGATCTCAACTGCCGGGAAGGCGTTGAAGCGCTCGAGACGGGGCGAGCCGTAGGTCCATTCCTTGGTGGCGAAGGCGCTGAACGGAACCATCTCGCCGCTGGTGTTGGGAACGTACCACTTGTTGAGGTCAAGCTCCCTTGATCTGAACTGCTTGTCAGCCTGGACCATGACCTTCTTTACCCTGCCGCGGTCGACGAAGTCATCGGTGTATGAAGAGCCCCACGCGGTTGACATGGTGCTGTTGATTGCCGATGCGGTCACGCCGAGTGACGCAGCCTTCTGGTAGTCGGTGTTGATCCTGAGCTGCGGGGTATCGTCGAGTCCGTTCGCGCGGACGTTCTCGATAATCTCGCTGTTTCTTGATGCAGCAAGGAGCTTGTTTCTTGCCTTGATGAGCTCCTCGTGGCCGTATCCGCCGCGGTCCTCAAGGAACATGTCGAAGCCCTGCGCGGTTCCGAGCTCAGGTATTGCCGGAATGTTGAAGCAGTACGCCAGGGCATCCCTCACAGCGCCGAGCTTCGGGGAAGTCTCCTTGATGAGGTTGTAAACGGTCTTCTCGTAGCCCTCACGCTCTGACCAGTCCTTCAGCTTGACGAAGAACATGGAGTTGTTCTGTCCGACACCGGAGAATGACCAGCCGATGACTGCCTGGACCTGCTCGATGACATCCTCGTGGCCGTCGCGCATCAGGTCGGTCACCATGCCGGCGATTTTCCTGTTCTGCTCCATGGTGCCGCCGGCGGGCAGAGTGAGCATGGTGAACATGGCACCCTGGTCCTCCTCAGGGAGGAACGATGACGGAAGCTTCATGAAGCCCCAGACCAGCACTCCGCAGATGCATGCGTAGTAGAAGAAATACCTCGGCAGGTGGTGAACGACCTCCCTGACGTGGTTCTCGTAGGCCCCGGTCATCCAGGTGAAGAACCTGTTGAACAGATTGAAGATTGGCGAGAGAAGAATGTCGGTGATCTTCTCGAATGCCTTCCTGATGGCGCTCTTCTTCCTCTTCTCGATGAGCCTCGGGTCTGCTGCCTTCTCCTCGGCCTCCTCGATTGCGGCAAGCTCCTCATCCTTCTTCCCCTTAAGCATGCTTGCGCAGAGCGAGGGGGTGAGGGTCAGTGCGATGAACACCGAGAGCGCCATCGCGGAGACGATGGTGATGGAGAACTGGCGGTAGATGACGCCTGTCGAGCCGCCGAAGAAGGCCATCGGGATGAATACGGCGGAGAGCACCATGGCAATGCCGATAAGGGCTCCCGTGATCTCGTCCATCGACTTGATGGTGGCGTCGCGTCCGGTGAGGTTCTCGGTCGTCATGACTCGCTCGACGTTCTCGACGACGACTATCGCGTCATCGACCAGAAGTCCTATCGCGAGCACCAGTCCGAACATGGTGAGGGTGTTGATGGAGAATCCCGCGGCATACATTATCGCGAACGTTCCGAGCAGCACTACAGGCACCGCTATGGTCGGAATGAGCGTAGCGCGCAGGTTCTGCAGGAACAGGTACATGATGATGAATACGAGGAGGATTGCCTCATAGAGCGTATGGGTAACCGAGTTTATGGACACGGTTATGAACGGGGTCGTATCGAACGGGTAGACGATGGCCATTCCGTCGGGAAGGGTCTTCTCGAACTCTGCCATCTTGGCGCGCACGAGCCTTGAGGTCTGAAGGGCGTTGGCGCCGGTGCTGAGCATTATGCCGAGGCCGGAGGCGTTCTTGTGGTCAACAAGTGAGGTAGTCGAGTACTGCTCGTTGCCCATCTCGACTCTTGCAACGTCCTTGAGCCTGATGACATGTCCGTCAGCGTCGCCGCGGAGGACGATGTTGCGGAACTGCTCAGGCGTATTGAGACGCGACTGTCCGACGATGGTGAAGTTGTACTTCTGCGCCTCAACCGATGGTGCACCGCCCAAAGCGCCGTAAGTGACCTGGGCGTTCTGCGCCTTGATGGCGGCGTTGACCTCATCGGTCGAGATGCCGTAGAGGCTCAGCTTGTCCGGGTTGAGCCAGACTCTCATCGAGTACTGTCCGCCGAACACGATGATGTCGCCGATGCCGTCAAGACGGGAAATCGGCTCCTTGAAGTTCGAGACCACGTAGTCCGCGAGGTCGCCCGACTCGTACTTGTTGTTCGGGGAGATGAGCGCAACGGCCATCAGGAATGAGGAAGTGGACTTTTGCACGGTGATTCCGTACTGCTGCACTTCCTGAGGCAGCTGGGTCGTGGCCTGCTGCAGCTTGTTCTGCACCTGGACCTGGGCGATATCAGGATCGGTTCCGGCCTCGAAGGTGATGGTCACATGCGCGCCGCCGTTGCTGTCAGACTCCGAGTTCATGTACATGTAGCCGTCAAGGCCGGTCATGTTCTGCTCGATAATCTGGGTGACGGTGTTTGACACGGTCTCGGCCGATGCTCCCGAGTAGGTAGCTCTGATACTTACTGAAGGAGGCGCGATGGTCGGGTACATGCTCACGGGCAGTCCCGAAATTGCGAGAGCTCCTGCCATCATGATGACGATGGCGATAACCCATGCGAAAATCGGCCTGTTTATAAAGAATTTAGATAGCATCTGCTTTGCCTGCTTCCTTACTTTGAAGCCTTTTCACTGCCGGCCTTGGTTCCATCAGCGGCGGCTGCGTTGAGAAGAGCGGGATCGTCATCGGTTCCGGTAAAGTCAATCTTGAACTCCTGCTTCTCAGGCTTTACCGGAGTTCCGGGCTGCAGGAACAGCTGGAGCTTCTGGATATTGTCGATGGCTACAAGATCCCCTGCCTTGAGGCCGCTCGTTACCACGTAGGCGTTGCCGTACTCGCGTCCGAGGGTAACGGGAACTGAGTAGTACTTGTCGCCCTCCTCGATGCGGTATACGGAAACCTCTCCCTTGTTGCCCCTGATGGCGGCAACCTGGGGGATGAGTACCGCGTCGTCAATCTCGCCCTGCACGAGCCTTGCCCTCATGAACATTCCGGGAAGCAGGAGCCCGTCCTTGTTGTCAACGGTGGCGCGGACGGTTACCATGCCGGTGCTCTTGTTGACGTCAACGCCGGTGAAGTCCAGGTAGCCGGGGACAGGGTAGAGAGCGCCGTCCTCGAAGTAAATCTGGATTGCCGCGCGGTTCTTGCTGTCAAGCTTGATCTTGCCTGCCTTGACGGCCTGCTTGAAGTTCCTTAGGTCAACGTCCGACTGACCGAGATCAACATACATGGGATCGATCTGCTGGATGATTGCGAGCGCTGAGCCCTGGTTTGCGGTGACCAGCGCTCCCTCGGTTACGGAGGACTTGCCGATGATGCCGGAAATAGGAGCGTAGACCCTGGTGTACTCAAGGTTGATCTTGGCGTTCTTGAGTGCTGCCTTCGCTGAAAGAACCTGGGCTGCGGCTGCCTTCTCCGCAGCGACTGCGTCATCGAGGTCCTGCTCGCTGATGGCCTTGGAGTCAATGAGCTTCTTGTAGCGCTCGGCGCGTGCCTTTGCCGAATACTCATTTGCCTCGGCCTGCGCGAGTGCTGCCTTTGCGGAGTCTACTGCGGCCTCATAGGTCCTGGGGTCGATCTGATAGAGCTGCGTTCCCTTCTTGACGAATGATCCTTCGGTGAACATGCGCTTCTGGATTATTCCGGAAACCTGGGGACGTACCTCTGACTCCTTGTAGGCGCTGGTGCGTCCGGTAATCGTTGAGACGTCAGGCACATCAGCGGTTATGGCCGCTATGCAGCCGACGGGAAGGAGCTGCTGGGCCTGCTGGGCAGGAGCTTCGGATTTCTTTCCGAACAGATCGCAGCCGGTTACTGACACTGCTGCGGCCGCAGCGAGGATCAGCACGCCGAGTTTGGAAATTTTCATCATGGGAACAAGACCTTCAGTTTATTACATCCATTAATGTATGTTTGTGTTATAGTGTGATTGTAAACGATCCGGATTTTTTTTGTAATAGATTTCACGTTTATTTAAAGAGCATTTTATCTGCGTGTTACTTACAAGATAACGGATTAGGCCGCAGGGATGACGCAAGGTGTCGGACAGAGCCTTGCGGCAGCGCTGGAAGGCAGCGGAAATGCCGCTGCGGCCCCCCCCAGAGACCGGGCATTGCAACAATCAACTTGATGGCAATATGGCAAGAAGAACCAAGGAACAGTCGGAACAGACCAGAAACACACTGATTGACACGTCTTTCAGGCTGTTCTGCGAAAAAGGATACTCCAAGACAACGCTTGAGGAGATAGCTGCCGCGTCAGGAGTCACCAGGGGCGCGCTCTACTGGCATTTCAAAGGGAAAGAGGACATTCTTGTCACCATCTTCAATGAGAAGACCAAATGGCTCATTGACGAGCTGCGGAGCCCTATCCACGATGAGATGACCATGTCGCAGGCGATAAAGAGCTTCATCCTCAAGTTCATCGGGCCTGAGGGCGGTGCCGGTACGACCGCAGTCAGGGACAGGTTCGGAGTGCTGTGCGTAACAATGCTCTTCTCTCATAATGCGGCCCCGCAGCTTGTCTATGACATGCTGGCCGGAATTGACAGGCAGCTCTGCGAGAGGATCGCCGAGCTTATCAGGCGCGGTCAGGCAAGCGGTGAGTTCTCGCAAGGCATTGTTCCAATCTATGCGGCCAAGTTCATCAAGCTCTCTGTCGACGGATTCATCATCAACAGGATCGGTAATTCAATCGCAGGGAAGAAATTCGTGATGGAGCCTGAATCAATGGCCGACCTGATTATCGGCAGCCTCAAATCCTACAGCCCGGAACAGCGCAGCGCGGCTCCGCTTCAGGCTGTAACGGAAGTCTGAATTCCCGGAAAGCTCATAATGAGCGCAGTACCTGACTCAGGATCCTGCGCTTTTCTATTTCACTTCAGCACGGAAAGGCGCTGCTCCTGGTTACGGGGAGCATCCGGAAGCAGTCCTGCATGCCGTCACATTCAGTTTCCGAACTCCCTTGCAAGAAATTCAGCGGCTGAATCAACTGCCTCACTGAGATTCTGTGTGTATGAGTGATTGAGTCCAGGCAGCAGCACGAGCTCACTCTGCGGTATGGCCTTCTGCACCCGCTTCGCGCATGAGACCGGAACCAGATCGTCGCCGGTTCCCTGGATGATGCGGACTGGGCCCTTATAGGCACCTGCTGTTTCGTAAAAAGGCAGCGTCATTGCTGTCCGCAGGTATTCGCGGCCGACCGGGCGGCCAAGCGCAATGACGCGCTCTGGGAGATTCGATGGATCGAACCTTGCCTCAAACCATCTGCCGTTTCGTATCTCATCCTGCAGCATTACAGCGGGGGAAAGCAGAACGGCTGCGCGGATCTTCATAGTGCCGGTCTCACCTGCGAGCATGGCGGCGACAACGCCGCCCTGGGAATGTCCGGCAACGGCGATAACTGTTACACCAGGAACCGCCGCAGCGTAGGCGAGAGCCTTTTTCGCATCCTCAACCTCATTCGGGATAGTCATATCCTCAAAGCGTCCGGCGCTTTCCCCGTGGCCGTTGAAGTCGAAACGCAGCGAGGAGATTCCGCGTGACTCAAGCTCATCGGCCAGCCCTCTTATGACAAAGTCATCCTTGGACGAGGTGAAACCATGGAGGAGCAGTACCATGGGACAGCTCCTGCGACCGGCGGGGTACTGAATGGCTGCTGAGAGCATGCCATGATCCCCCTCGAAGCTCACGTTCACGGTCTCAGCGAACGAGGCCTCACCGGCAAGTGCCGCCGTCAGCGCCGTGCTGCCGAGAATTGCCTTAATCATGTTCATTTTCCTTGGCTCCAGGCCTGTTCATTGAATGCTTTCAGTTTACTGCTGCCGCCTGACTGCTGCTGAATCATCAGGCAGACGCGCGCGAAACAGCGCTGTCCCGCACCGCGGTATGGCAGAGCGCGGACATATGTCCTTTCTTTTCACTTTCTACTGAAGTTCAGATAATTTATAATCATGCGGTAATTTCAGTAAGAGCTGGAGCCGTGCTGCAATGCAGGAAATCATGCAGGATAACAAACTGATCATCCCGGTTGAGCTTATCGGAAAGTTTTACCGGGAAAACCGCGAGGAGGCGGTCCGCTTCCTGAGCACTGCCGCTGACTTTCTGCACCGCAATCCGGAGGCGTTCGGAGAGCAGTCCGCTCCCTATGTCGACTTCCTCTACTCGCTCTGGATAACGAACGTCATCGACGAGATCGCGGCCGGGAGGCTCTTCATCTCCGAGGAGACCCTCAACAGCCTCGCGAAGTCGCTCATCACCGGATACAATGTCAGGTTCGTTGACATCAACTGCTACGGAAGCGGCGTGCTGGATCTTGAGGTCGAGCATGCCAGGATCGGGAAGTTCCTCCTGAGCGGCAGGATCCTTTCCTGGCGCCACAACAGCTCTGAGACGCAGGCTGTCATCTCGGTTGACAGCATCCGCTCCTCCGGGGCCGATCACGGCATCGGCAAGCTTTTCGCCAACGTCACCATGTCGGTGATTTCCGGCTTCCTCTCAAGCTTCCTCAACCGTGTCATCAGGGGAGTCAGGCTTTCCTACTCCTCAAATATCCTCACCATAGACTTCTCGGGGCTCATCAGCAGCTCGGCTTTCGGCAGAAAGCAGATCGGCGGCCATCCGCTCAGCGAGTATTTCACCATTGACGGTGCAAAGGTTGTCGAGAAGGGCATTGAGCTCAGCATCGGGCTTAACCGCAGCCTCGTCCCGTTCCTGAAAAGCGCAGGCGCTCCTGAGGAGGCAGCCTTTTCCGGAGCAGATCAATAACCGCGGAACGGCGTTCCCGCAATGCAGACTGACAGATAAAGGAGAAACCGTTATGACCGGAATTTTCAGAAAGTGTGCCCTGCCGGCGATCCTAACCCTGTCAGTCTCCCTTCTAGGTGGCTGCATAGCCGTACGTCCGGACGGCTCAAGGGCGAGCGCCGCTGAAGTAGCTGAGTTCGAGAGCAGCCTTAAGAGAAGCGAGGCCCAGGCAGAGTCATCATTTGTCCCTCAGGGGGAGTTCTCGGCGCTACCGACCGGGCAGACCTCGATGATCGTCAGATCCATCAAGGAGGGCAACGAGAACACCTTCAACGCGGTGCTGAAGAGCCCGAATGACTTCACTCCCCCTGTGCTTATGGCACTTGCAGACAGGATCTATGACATGGGCGACTACCGTGCGGCCATGTTCTGGTTCTACACCGCGCAGCTCAGGGCACGCTCCGATGCAAACAAGTCACTTGATCCGTCTGTAAAAGACGGCGTCACCGGTCTTTCCATGCAGTTCGGGCAGAGAATAGGCGAGTATGCCAAGTCACACCTGGCGGAGCTCCATGAGGCTATGGCGCTGGTCCTTGAGTGGGACGGCATGTCGAAGCGCCGCTATGAGCCGCGCTGGGTTGCGATTCTCGGCAATGACGCGAAGACCGAGACGCATATCAGGTTCCGCCCGGAGAGCGAGTGGAAGAAGATCGATGCGGACACCAGGGACGGTTTCGAGAAGGGATACCGCGCCATGACCGCAAACTAGCGGATATTTCCAGAGTCACACTCTGTCAGAACCGGAGGAGCAAAGGTGTCTTCAGCAGCCGCAGTCCTTATACTGCTTGCCGTAAACGCTCTTGTCATGCTCCTCTACGGGGCTGACAAGCTGAAGGCGCAGCGCGGGATGTGGCGCATCCCTGAGAAAGTGCTTATAGGAGCTGCCGTCTTCGGCGTGTTCGGCGCCGCGGCAGGCATGCTGGTATTTCATCACAAGACCAGGAAGCTCAAGTTCAGGATTGCAATTCCGGCCATCATGATTTCCGAGATAATCCTCATCGCAGTTTTTGCCTGAAAATCATCACCCGCCCTGCCGTTTCCAGACTCAGGTCAGAAACAGCTCCCTGCGTCCGAGAAGAAAGTCGATGATGTTCAGGTGGACAATGCCGTCATGGCTCAGATCGAACCGGTCGAGCGACATCACGTATTTCGGAGATGCATCCGTTATTCTGCTGTACGCGCCGAACTCTCTCTTTATGGTTTTCTCTGAGTCTAGCAGGTAAGCCACTTGGATAAAGCACTTTCTGTCATCTTTTATTGCGACAAAATCTACTTCACCCTTGTAGGTTTTACCGGCAAAGACGGTAAAACCTCTCATAATTAGTTCATTGTAGATTACATTTTCCAGAAAGAAAGTATCCTCATAATTGATGGTATTTGTATTGATGGTCCTCAGTGCAGTATCAACTGCGTAAAACTTCTCTCTGTTTCCGAGTGCCTTTTTCCCGGTAATGTTGTATCGTCCAACTCCATGAATAAGATAGGCTTTTTTCATCCTGTCAAGATAGTTGTACACCGTTCTTTGTGAAATCACTTTTTTCTCAGTCTTATATGCATTGACTAAGTTATCAGATGAGAACTCCTTGCCGGCATTAGCCAGGATATAAAGTGAGATATCCGTGAATTTTTGTCTGTCTTCGCTTCTGAATTTTGCCGTGATATCTTTGCTTACAATGCCTCTGCATAAGTTGGAGATATATTGCTTTACAGCTGCTTCACTGTTGTAGTCAAATCTTAGGGGAAAACCTCCCCATTTCAGATAATTTAGAAACATTTCATGATCATCTGCCCATCCCCGGCCGTTTGCCGTGAAAAATTCCTTCATTTCTCTGAATGAAAACGGCAGGATCTCAAATTCTACTGTCCTTCCCGTAAGAAGCGTTGCCAGCTCACCTGAGAGCAGGGTTGAACAGCTGCCAGTTACGAACAGCGATACATTGAGCGTAGCCATAAAGGAGGCGAGAGCCTTCTCAAAATTTTGTATATGCTGTATTTCATCAAGAAAAATGTAATATTTTGCGTTTCCCTTTATTCTGCCCTTAATTTCATTGTTCAGGTCTTTGGCATTCAGAATATAGCTGTATTCAAGGTCCTCAAGATTAATGTAGATCATTTGATCGGCACTTATCTTTCTTTCAGCAAGCTCATCCCTTATAGACTCAAGGATGACGGATTTTCCTGCTCTTCTTACTCCAGTTATAACTTTTATGATGTCTGAATCGTAAAACGGACGTATTTGTCTGAGATACATTTCCCGTTTAAGCATCATTTCGTTCACCTTTTCTGCAGCTATAGTTTATTTATGTTTGTGCATGAGACGTTGCATAAATTCCAAATAATATTGTTTTTATGCAACTCATTATGCATGAATGCAAATAATATTTAATTTGTGCATTATATAATGCATAATTTTGAAAAAATACGTGATTTGTGCATTACTATTTGCATAATTTTGAAAATTTTCGCTATTTGTGCAGATGGCTTTGCACAAATACTGAAATTGCCGGGATTCGTGCAAAGGTCCTTGCACATTTATGCAAGACAGTTCCGGACATGACTGTCAGCAGGCTGACAGCCTGTGCGGAACCTGGAGCTGACAGTGATTTTTTTACAAAAAAACGGCGGAATCCTTTGCAGGATCCCGCCGTTTCCGTAACCTGAAGACCGCTCTGTCCGCGGCCCTGCAGCGTGTTACCGGATCAGCCGAGATTGGACTTGATGAAGTTCTTGAGCTCGGTAGCGGAGATGAGGCCGGTGTTCTTTGCCACCATCTTGCCGTCCTTGAAGAGGGCAATGGTCGGTATGCTCCTGATGCCGCATGCGGCGGAGAACTCCTCGTTCTCGTCAACGTCTACCTTGGCGAATACCACGCCGTCAGTCTCCTTTGCGACTTCCTCGAATATCGGACCCATCGCGCGGCAGGGACCGCACCAGGTTGCCCAGAAATCGATAACGGCCGAGACGCCTTCCTTTACGGCCTTGTCCTTGAAGTCGGCGTCTGTGATATGGATGATTTCGCTCATTTTCTGTCTCCTGTATGGTTGGACGCATCCGGATCCGGCATGAGCGCATGCCTGTGGCTGATTTCCAGGATCTTTTACAAACAGGTGCGTCAGTAACAATATAATGATGCTTTGGAAGATGTTTATCAAGTCATTTC
>DEHC01000037.1 GCA_002351705.1 Gammaproteobacteria bacterium UBA2810
TCGGGGCTGGCTGCCGGGGCGCAGCAGATGCGTTTCATCTGATGTGCGCTGTCCTGTCAGCAGCCAGTCCGTCATAAACTCCTTCCGGGCCGTTTAGAAGCCGAAGTCGATCTTTTTCGGAGACTTCTCTATTCTGTTAGGCGCGTCAAAATACTCATTTGATCCGCCGTCCCAGGCATAGCTTGTATCCGTGTAGGAGAAGTCATTGTCGTTATTGTCAAAGCCGAGCTGCCCGAAGGTGGAAGAGCCCCAGCACCAAAGATCCTTCGCGGTCGGATCCTCTGCCTCGGAGTCAGTGGCGAACGCGCAGACCGAGCGCTTGTTGACCGAGAGGTCCTTTACCTGATAGCGCTTGTCTCTGAGCACCAGCGGCTCAACTCCCCAGGTATTCACCCAGGTCTCCTTGCCGTTCTCTGTTTGCTTGTTGCCTATATGCCCGTTTCCGGTCATGGCGTAGGAGTCGCGGCTCTCGAATGCGTAAATCCTTCCCTGCTCGGTCAGGACAAATGAAAGCTGTGCCTCAGGTCCGGTCGCAACCTTCGCAACCTGATCGCCGTCCTCTGGAAGCTCCATCATCACATCGTAGAGATTGGCGTCATAATTGTTGGTGTCGGTATATATGCCTTTGACCGAGGTGGCCTTGCCGTCGGTCAGGCTGGAGAAGATCAGGATCGAGTCAAACTCTGTGATGTCGAGGGAGCTGACACGCTTCATGTCGGCGTATACCTTATCTTCGTAGACCGGATCATAGAAGTTTCCCTGTCCGTATGAGTAGGCCTTGTCAGTGGCGTTCCATGTCACCTCTATCGGCTCGGTTGAGGCGTTCGCAATTACATAAGGAACAATCGTATCATTGGTATCGTTTTTCAGCCAAAAATTGAAAACCTTTTTCTCGTCTGGAATGTCAAGGGTGAATAGCGCAAGGCCGTCCTCGGTTTTCGAAGGGGACGTATCTGTGCACTGGGGCTTTCCGAATCTGGCACAGATTGAATAATTCTCCAGCTCGGAGGCGGAAACGCCGTCAGCGCGTAAATAGATCGAGACCTTTCCGTCAATGGGCTTGTATCTCAGAACATGGTCAACTTCTGTCGGCATTGAGTAGGTCTTGACGTTGGTCACAGGCTGACCGAACATCGGCCACCAGTCGCCGCCGTTCTTCGCGCGGTAGTGCCAGTTCCATGACACATCGGCGCTGTAGTACTCAGGATTGCCGTTGCCGGTATCGTAGTGGATCTTGTCCTCCCAGTTTTTCTGGATCTCTTCCCGGTACTGGCGGTTGTTGCCTGACACCATGCCGCGGGTGTCATCGCCCCAGCACCAGAGGTTGTGCTCGTTCTCGGTTGGATCGGTTATCGCGCAGTGGGTCCAGAGACCGCCCTTGGTCATTGCGGTGAACTTTGTCCCGTCAGGAGCAGGAACCTTTACAGGATAGGGGACTACCCAGAGATACTGGGTAATATCATCGCCGTTGTGGTTTGTGTATGTCTCAAGGGGATGAACCCTGTCATCCTCGAAGGGTGCGCCGAGCTCGTATGCGGTATTGTCTCCCCAGCAGTAAACGTCGCCGTCAGCGGTGAGGGCGCAGATGTTGTTCTGTCCGGCGGAAAGGTCGACGACATTTCCGAGGTAGCCTGACGCCGTGTCCTGCTGCCCGCTTACGACCTTCGAGGCGTAGGGAACGGTCTCATACTCCATAGTATATTTGTCGCTGCCGAGTCCGAGCTGGCCGTGGTAGTTGCCTCCCCAGCACCACACCTCACGGTCGACAGTAAGCGCGCAGGCGAAAATATTGCCGGCCGCAACCTTGGAGACGCCCTTGAGAGGGATGTACTCCGGATCGCTCTCGCTCTTGTAGTCAGGGTTCTTGATGAGCACATGGACAGGCTCTGCCGTCCAGTTGCCCATAAGATCCTCATCCCTCTTCACTTCGTCATCAGCGACTCTCGGCGTGTATTTGCCTGCCGCCTTGACCTTTGCCGAGAACTCGGGGTTGCCGAGGTTGTTCCAGGTGTTGTTGCCCCAGCACCAGACCTCATTCGCCTCGGTTGTGCCGCATCTCCACTCATCGGCAAGACCGGTGCTCAGGGAAACAAAGGAATTCCTGAGGGTGTCCTTCCTGTTCATGATCGCGTCAGCGATCTTCCCGGAGTCAGAGCCGGATGCCTCAATGACCTTGTCGACATTTTCCTTTACTGCAGACATCTGCTCCTGCAGGTTGGCCTCTTTCTGCTCATCGTCCATGCTGTCCTTGTAGGCGGCGGCATTGTTCGGGAGCAGGTTGGAGGCAACGATGATCTCTCCGGCGGCAAGTGCCCGGTCGGCATCGGCGGACTCCGTGCCTTCCGCGTTGTAGTCAGTGGAGAGTATTGACGGATCAAGCCCGAGCAGGTCTGCCACTGTACCGAGGGTTTCCGTGTAGGAGCCTTCCTCGGGCAGGGTGCCGTCCGCGTTTCTCAGATGCTTCTCGACGAGGGTGGTGAAAGGCGTGATCTTGTATTCGGAGCCGGCCTTCTGCTCACCCTTCAGCCCTTCGATGTCATCAGCGGTCAGATACCTTGTCGAGAGCAGGGTGGCGTCATTGTCGAGGTCGGTCTGCTCGCCGCGGATTATGTCGGCGGCGCCCTTCTTCGCCACAGCCTTGAACCTGACATGGCCGCGCTCGGCAAGCTGTTTGAACTTTTCCTCGTCACCGGTGAAGACTGCCTTGCCTTCCGCGTTGGTCTTTACCGTGCCGAATGTCTCGTCACAGCCAAGTGCCGGATCATTCTCCTTGACGATGCACACCTCAATGTCAGAGAAATACCCGTCGATGACCTGCACCGGCATGGAAACAGTGGTTGAATCCTGTGAGGGCTCCGGGGTCGGTGCCGGCGCGGGATCGGTGCCGGCAGAGCTGCCACCGCCGCCGCCTCCGCAGCCTGCCATGAGGCAGGCTGAAATGGCAAGGACAAGAGGACTGAGACTGAACGTTTCCTTCATCATATAAACCTCTTTTAAATACAGTCAGAAGTTGAAAACTGCAGTGCCGCTGAACGGACAAACCTTCCTTTCATGCCTGACGCAATGCATCAGTGCTGACAGTTTGCTGTGTCCAAACCGGTACAATCCGATTCTAAACTTTGTAAATACGTCATGTCCAATCATTTATGACTCATTCATGACATAACTTGCTGGTACGGCTGTTTTTTTACAGTTTGTTTACACGCTCCTTTATTTAATTGGTATCCTTGATTTCCTTCGGCCTGGCATCCTGAAGAGACGGGATCAGCCTGAGACAGAAATTCAGTTTGAAGGCATTCTCGCCCCCCCCCCGACATGACAAGTCCAGTCATGTTAATTTGTTTTTTGACTTTGATCATGTTTATTTCGACTTTTTGCTGAATTATCAGACTGAGCCGCGAGTTTCTGATGAGCCGGTGCGGAGAAACGAGCCAGACGAGCATCTGTCTGAGCATTCGGGATCGATTCGTGTTGTTCCGCAGTGACATGAAAAGCTTTCGGTGCAGTGCACCTCAGGCGAAGCACCTCTTCAGTGCCGCGCATGAAAAAAGTGCACGATTTGTTACAATTGCACCACACAGATCACACTTTTTGTATGGCATGGATCCGATATTTATCCATACTGCACTGATTCTGCGAGAGTTTATTTTACTGTCGTTTAAGGCACAGAATGTGCAGATAAAACGGCAGAAAAACAGGACTTAACTGCCGCTTTTCAAGGCGGCGCTGCAGGAACAGTGCAGGGATTCGGCGGAGGATACAGATATGGTAGAGGTTTCAGTAATGAACGACGGCGGCAGCAACTGTCCGCTATTCACCAGGGCGCTTCTGGCAAAGCGTCTGCTCTCACGCGGCGAGAAGCTCGGGCGTGACGAGGCTGTGTCCTATATCGCTGCGTCCCTTTTCGAGGACGCGCACCGCGGCTGCACCGCAGACGAGCTTAAGAACATCGGCTACGGCATGCTCAGGAGATCCGAGGCCGTAAGCGGCGTTCCCGAAACTATTTCCCCTCTGTCCGTAAAGCTTGATCTCTTCACCGGTCCTGCAGTAATCACTATTGAATCGCCTTTCGCTGACTGATAATCAGGCGTGCCGGGCGTTGACGTAAGCGGCGCTTTCTGCGCCGTTTTTTCTTTGTGCTAATATTCAGTCGGTTTTTTTTACAGGAGAAAAGCATGGTTCTCGAGAGTTATTACAGCCAGGCCAATGCCCGCAAGGCATCAGGCGTTGCACCTAAGCCGCTTACGGCGGACGAGACCCGCGAGCTCTGCGGACTTTTGAAGGTCAGCTGCGAGAGGTCTGAGGAATTTCTTGATTTGCTTGAGAACTGCGTTCCGCCCGGAGTGGACGAGGCGGCAAAGGTCAAGGCTGACTTCCTTTCCGCTATAGCGAATGGCACCGAGACCTCCGCGTGCATCACCCCGGAAAAGGCAGTCAGGATCCTCGGGACAATGCTCGGCGGCTACAACGTCTCCGCGCTCATCGGTCTCCTTGACGATCCGAAGCTAGGCAGCGTTGCGGCCGACGCGCTCTCGAAGACCATCCTGATTTTCGATTCCTTCGACAAGGTCGCAGCGCTCGCGGAGAAGGGCTCCGAGAACGCGAAGAAGGTAATCAAGAGCTGGTCAGACGGCAAGTGGTTCCTTGACCGCCCGAAGCTCAAGGATACCGTGACCCTCACCGTATTCAAGGTAACGGGCGAGATCAACACCGATGATCTCTCCCCGGCTCCTGATGCCTGGTCGCGTCCTGACATCCCGCTCCATGCCATGGCCATGCTCAAGAACGAGCGCCCCGGCATCACTCCTGACGTTCCGGGAGTGCAGGGACCTGTAAAGATGATCGAGGAGCTCAAGAAGAAGGGCTATCCGCTCTGCTTCGTCGGCGATGTGGTCGGAACCGGCTCATCCAGAAAGTCCGCGACCAACTCCGTCCTTTGGTTCATCGGCGAGGACATCCCGAACGTTCCCTGCAAGAGGGCAGGAGGCTTTGTCTTCGGCGGAAAGATCGCACCTATTTTCTTCAACACCATGGAAGACTCCGGCGCGCTCCCTGTCGAGATGGACGTAAGCTCCCTCTCGAACGGCGACGTGATTGATGTCTCCGTCTACGACGGCACAGTAAAGCGCCACGGCACCGGCGAGCTTCTCACCACCTTCAAGCTCCGCACCGAGGTCCTCCTCGATGAGGTCCGCGCAGGCGGCAGAATCCCGCTCATCATCGGCCGCGCGCTCACCAGGAAGGCCCGCGAGTTCCTCCATGAGCCTCCCTCAAACCTGTTCCTCGAGCCCCCCAAGGCTCCCGAGACCGGGAAGGGCTATACCCTCGCGCAGAAGATTGTCGGCCGTGCCTGCGGCGTTGCTGGCGTACGCCCGGGAACCTACTGCGAGCCGAAGATGACCACCGTCGGCTCACAGGACACCACCGGACCCATGACCCGCGACGAGCTCAAGGATCTTGCGTGCCTGAAGTTCTCCGCTCCGCTTGTCATGCAGTCCTTCTGCCATACCGCGGCATACCCGAAGCCGGTTGATATCGTCACACATCACACCCTGCCTCAGTTCATCACCGAGCGCGGCGGCGTGGCCCTCAAGCCCGGCGACGGCGTCATCCACAGCTGGCTCAACCGCATGACTCTGCCTGATACCTGCGGTACCGGCGGCGACTCCCACACCAGGTTCCCGATCGGGCTTTCGTTCCCGGCAGGCTCCGGCCTTGTCGCCTTCGCCGCAGCGACCGGCGTGATGCCTCTCGACATGCCTGAGTCAGTCCTTGTGAGGTTCCACGGCAAGATGCAGCCCGGCATCACCCTCCGCGACCTTGTGCACGCCATTCCTCTGACCGCAATTAAGCAGGGCCTTCTCACTGTTCCCAAGAAGAACAAGAAGAACGTCTTCTCCGGCAGGATCCTCGAGATTGAGGGGCTTCCTGATCTCGAGGTCGAGCAGGCCTTCGAGCTCGCCGACGCGTCAGCCGAGCGCTCCGCAGCAGGCTGCACTGTAAAGCTCAACAAGGAGCCTGTCATCAGGTACCTGAACTCCAACATCGCGCTCCTAAAGTCCATGATCCGCGACGGCTACCAGGACAGCGACGCGCTGAAGAACAGGATTGAGGCGATGGAGAAGTGGCTTGCTGATCCTCAGCTTCTCGAGGCTGATCCTGACGCTGAGTACGCCGCAGTCATCGACATCAATCTCGAGGACATAAAGGAGCCTGTGCTCTGCTGCCCGAACGACCCTGATGACGTCAAGGTCCTCTCCGAGGTTGCCGGCACCAAGATCGACGAGGTGTTCATCGGCTCCTGCATGACCAACATCGGCCACTACCGCGCAGCCGCCAGGATCTTCGGCGCGTACAAGAAGCCTCTGCCCACCAAGCTCTGGCTTACCCCTCCGACCCGCATGGACAGGAAGGAGCTCTCCGATGAGGGGCTCTTCTCCACCTTCTGCCGCGCAGGCGCGAGGATCGAGATCCCGGGATGCTCTCTCTGCATGGGCAACCAGGCAAGGGTAGCAGACAACGCGACCGTAGTCTCCACCTCCACCAGAAACTTCCCGAACCGTCTCGGGCAGGGCGCCAATGTCTACCTCGCGTCCGCTGAGCTTGCAGCGGTTACCGCAGAGCTCGGCCATATCCCGACTGTCGAGGAGTACATGAAGGAGTCTGAGGCGATCCGCGGCCATGAGAGCGAGATCTACAGGTACATGTTCTTCGACAAGATGGAAGGCTACAAGGACTGAGATTTTCCTGAGCTTTTCCGCTGAGATGTAATGAAGGCGCTCCGGTGGTTCCTCCGGGGCGTCTTTTTTTTGCCTTTTCCAGACAGCCTGGAATCAGCCCGGCCTGAAGGCCGGGCCGTCTGAGGCTGCATCGGTCCATTCTCATAACTGCCTGGCTTTTAAGGTTCTCAGCTGTCATTCCATATCATATGGAGCTCTGCAGGCTGCTTAGGCATTGCTTATTCTGATAGAATGAGGATGTTCCTGACAGATTTACACACATCTGCCGGCAGGAGCGCAGTTATACCGGTGCAGGGGGTACAGCATGACGGAGACAGGCCAGAATCAGCCGCGGCTCGAGCCAAAAGCAGGAGATGAGGATTTTGCGACTTTCCGAGAAAACGGGATCTACTATGTCGACAAGACAGAGTACCTGAAGCCTCTCTTCTGCGGAACCAACAGCAGGTTCCTGCTGCTCCGCCCGAGACGCTTCGGGAAGACACTGACCATGAGCACCCTCCGACGTTTCCTTGAGATGGACTATCAGCATCCAGAAGATACCTCAAGGCAGCAGGAGCTATTCCGCGGGCTTAAGGTAACTGAGGACAGTGAGTTCTGCGAGAAGCACATGGGGCGGTATCCGGTGGTATCGCTCTCGCTTAAAGGTGTTAAAGGTACCGGTTTTATTGAAGCTTACCGCAGCCTGGCAGGTACCATATCAAAGCTGGCGCAGGATTTCCGTTGGCTGGACGGGCCAGAGCTTGAAGAAGATGAGCATGATTTTTTAAACATGCTTATTAAATACAAATATTTGAGGGATCCGGCCTGCATAGACTATGTGGGGCAGTCACTGTCTTTCCTGTGCCGGCTTCTCCGGAAACGCTTCGGCGATGACCGCAAGCCTGTGCTGCTGGTTGACGAGTACGATGTCCCTCTGCAGAAAGCTGCCGTGGGCGGGTACTATGAGCCGATGAGTGAGTTAATCGGAGCACTGCTTGGTGATGTGCTCAAAACCAATGCTGACATCTGCAAGGGCATTCTGACAGGATGCCTGAGGGCTACCAAGGAAGGAATTTTCACCGGGCTCAACAATCTGAGCATTGACACTGTGCTTACCGAGAGTGAAAGCCTCTGCACAGCCATCGGCTTCACTCCGGATGAGGTCAGGGCCATGATGGACTACTACGGACTGGGAAATTTATACGAAAAGGCCAGGGAATGGTATGACGGTTACAGCATAGGGGGACAGGACCTTTTCTGCCCGTGGGATGTCACAAGCTACGTCAAGGAGCTCAGTGACGTCAGGGATCCCGCTGCAGTCCAGCCGAAGTCCTACTGGAACAACTCGAGCAATGTCAACATCATTACTGAGTTTATGCCGCGTCTTACCAGGGAGGACTCAGACCGCATACAGGAGCTGCTCGCAGGGAAGAGCGCAGCGGTAAAAGCTGATGAGGGAATGAGCTATGGCACTCTGCGCCTTAATAATCTGAGTTCAAAGCAGTTCTGGAACATCCTCCTTTATACAGGCTACCTCACTTTGGACGAACGCGGTGATGACGGCGTAAACAGGCTGCGCATCCCGAACAGGGAGGTCCTGCAGTGCTTCAGGGATAATATAAGCGGATATTATGAAAACTCCGGCTCCAATGAGTACGGGACTCTCGTCCGAAACCTGATAGATGAGCTGCTTGCAGGCGATTCAAAGAAGGCACAAGGATCGCTGCGCACACTTCTACGCGGCTATGTCTCGCTCCGGGACAATGCCACCAGGGCTCCGCACGAGAATTTCTATCACGGCTTCCTGAACGGCCTCCTGGCCGCCGCCGGGGACTATATCAGCGATTTTCAGTCCCAGGCTGATGCCGGCAGCGGCTACGCGGACATCACTTTCAGCTCATACGACGGAGGATCTTCCGTGGTGATTGAGGTCAAATATGCGTCAGATGCCAAAGCAAGACTCCAGGATCTGGCGTCCAAAGCCATCGGGCAGATCGAGGAGAAGGGCTACGCGGCCGCGCTCCGCAGTGAAGAATCTGACAGGGTGGTTGAATGCGGTATAGCTTTCCGGGGCCGCGAATGCGCGGTCAGGTGCAAAGAGCTGCTTCCTGCGGGCGTACAGGAATGAATTTCTGCTTCTGAAAATCATGGGAGTTATGCACCTGGTATGCCGCTCAGAGTGATAAGGTGACCTGCTATGGCCATGGTGACATCAGAGCTGAAGGACGGTGACGCGCCTTCTGAGGAAGTGATCGCAAGGGTCAGGGAAGGAGCCCGGTATCCGGTGACCTTCGACGAGGACTGCCATGAGCTCACAGATGAGGAGCTCGGGGAGTTCAGGCCGGTGAATCCGGAGCTCCGCCTGAATCCGGAATCCTTCAGGCCGGAGAAGGCGAATAAAGCTGAAGACTGACTCTCCTGGCTGAGCCATTCTCGGGAGGCAAAGGCCGGTGGCACGCCCGACCGCACACCGGAATCCTGTGATCGCAGAAGGGCTGCCGCAGCCATATTCCCCCCAGGCATCCTGATGCCAGCCGCCATCAGCTCTATCCGTCAGATGCATGCTGAAACTTTCACATCCATTCTTAATCTCGCTTTTTTCCTTTCCCTGTCTCTGCTAAAATGCGCGTGAGTCAGCCGGGCAGTCGCTGCGGAGCTTTTGCTCCGGGGAGGAAAGTCCGGGCTTCACGGGCAGGGATGCCAGATAACATCTGGGAAGCGTGAGCTTACGAAAAGCGCAGCAGAAAACAAACCGCAGGCTCCGGCCTGTAAGGGTGAAAAGGCGGGGTAAGAGCCCACCGCGTGGCTGGCAACAGTTCACGGCATTGCAAGCTCCATCCGAAGCAAGACCGAGTAAGCCCCTGTTGATATTGCCCAGGAGGGGGCGGGTAGGTTGCTTGAGGCCGTCAGCAATGGCGGTCCTAGAGGAATGACTGCCGCCGCAAGGCACAGAACCCGGCTTACAGGCTGACTCACTCAAAGCACATCTCAAAGCCCCGTATTGTTCCAAAGCCTTTCCCTGTTCCCAAAGCACCGTTTCGGTTCATTCTTCAGGTCCTCTTTTGGTGCACTCTCTCTGTGCGTGCCTGTGTTATGATGGTGCATATTAGGTGATGCCCCCTTCAAAACAGCCGTAAAACAGCGCCGTAACGCCATTTCAGGGCTTTTTTCTGTTGGCACGCTGATTGAATAAATAATGTATGAACTCCCGGTTTTTTTATTCAGGAATAGAGGAATTTTCATGAAACTTATCAGCGCAGTTATCAAGCCGTTCAAGCTCGACGATGTTCGTGAGGCTGTTGCGTCCCTCGGCATCAATGGACTTACCGTTACTGAAGTCAAGGGTTTCGGACGCCAGAAGGGCCACACCGAGCTTTACCGCGGTGCGGAGTATCAGGTTGATTTCCTGCCTAAGGTCAAGGTTGAGATTGTGGTGCAGGATGATACTGTGGACAGCGTCATTGAGGCTGTGAAGAAGGCTGCCTACACCGGCAGGATCGGCGACGGCAAGATCTTCGTCTATGACGTTGAGCACGTCGTAAGAATCAGAACCGGCGAAGCTGACGGCGACGCCATCTGATTCTTTCCTTTTCTCTCAGGCCGGAGCCGCTCCTTTGTGGGCGGCTCTTTTTTTGCCTGTCCGGTCTGTTTTCTCTGCTCTGACTGGCTTCAGGGCATCAGGAACTCGCTAGTTTTTGAGCCTCTCAGGAGAGCAGCTCCCTTATCGACTCTGTGAGATCCTCGATTGAGGCGTCCGATGACGGGGTGACGAAGATGGTGTCATCGCCCGCGATGGTGCCCAGGATCCCCTCGGCGTTCCCCAGGGAGTCGATGATCCTCGCGATGAGCTGCGCCGCGCCCGGGGTGGTGTGGATGACGATGAGGTAGTCGTTGTGGTCAATGTCGGTGATGCAGGACTTGATCTGCGAGGTGATCGCGGGCGAGAGCTGCTCCTGCGGCAGGCAGTAGACCGTCTCGTTCTTCTGGTTGCGCATCCTCACGGCGCCGAACCTCGCGAGCATCCTTGAGACCTTGGACTGGTTCACAGGGAAGCCTCTCCTCTCGAGCTCGTCGGCTATCTCGCCCTGTGAGGAGTACTTCTCCTCCCTGAGGATCTCCCTGAACGCGATTACGAGGTCCTTCTGCTTTTCTCCGAGTTTCATAGCCACCGCCGTTATTCTGAATATTTATGCAAATATTATACATAAACAGGCAGAAACGGGAGCGCGATGAGGATGACTGAGGTGATGCAGACTGGGAAATGAATCAAACTTGGCCTCCCTGTTTTGGATACACTGGCTGAAGACTTGAAAAGTACGAGGAGAATAAAAACAGGTACAGATTATACATTTGATACTTTTGCCAGAGGTATAGGCGCAAGTTTCCGACATCACACAGGCGGAATACTGTTTCAGTGAACTACCCCTGCAGAGGTAATGTTTTTAACTTGATATGGTCCGTTATGACATATTAAACGTCATTAAAATTTGTCTCGCTGACTTGTGCTGGATATCATTGTCTATATGCAAAAGCACGAAGTGCTGCCTCTGCCGGGGAAGATACTGTTTCGTCTTCACGTCGTGGAATGCGTACAGATCAACCATTCAACGATATGCAGAGACACAGCGAAAGAGGAACTGAACGGCATGAAGACCTTTAAATTCAAGCTTTATCGCTCGAAGAAGACGCGGATGCTGCATCACCAGCTCTGGGTTGCGTGCAAGGTATACAACCATGTACTCGCGCTCCATCGCTGCTACTGGAAGCTTTTTCATAAGTCTCTTTCCAAATTCACGCTCCAGAAGCATATAACGAAACTCAAAAAGCTTCCGCGTTTTGCTTTCTGGAACGATATCCCTTCCCACGCCATTCATGACATCACCAACCGCATCGAGCGAGGATACAAGCTCTTTTGGAAAAACCTTAAGAACAAACGGAAAACCGCACTGCCTAAATTCAAAAGCTGGCGGAAATACCGCTCACTCTCATACGACATGGTAGGGAGTTCCGTCATCAGTGGGAATGTCATCAAAATCGCCGGAGGAAAGTACAAGTTTTTCAAAAGCCGTGAGATCGAGGGGATGGTAAAGCTGCTCACAGTCAAACGGGATGCATGCGGTGATTTCTTTGTGTACCTCGTCTGTGATACGCCCGAAGTCAGGAACGAAACCAGAATGGGTAAAAGCATCGGTTTTGATTTCAGCTTCAAGGGGACAATGCTAGTAGCTGAGAAACAGGAAAACGACATCCCCGGACCTGCCTTCTTCCGGATGCATAAGGATGCCATTGCGAAAGCGAGCCGCACGCTGTCCAAGAAGAAGAAGGGGTCGAACAACCGCGAGAAGGCGCGGCTGGAGCTTGCGCGGCTGTACCGCCGCGTGGCGAACCAAAGGCACGATTTCCAATGGAGGCTGGCGCGTGAACTGTGCAGAAAGTATTCCGTCATATG
>DEHC01000040.1:0-19604 GCA_002351705.1 Gammaproteobacteria bacterium UBA2810
ATTTTGAACTGGGAAGTTTGAGGAATTAGTAGCTGGCAGATGCCTGAGGCAGAGTGTGACTTGGTGCAGAACAGAAGACCATGGGATCTTGCCATTCCGAATTAAGGTGATTTTTTACCTTTTTTCGGAATGGCTCCGCCTTAAGCATGTCTCAGACTGCGCGATGGCTGACCAGGTGCTCAGTGCCTCCATGAGCGGCGAGCCTCTTTGGGTAGGTGTTCCTATGCTTTGAACAAAGACATGCTGCCTTTGGAAGGCTGCCAGGAAATTGCGAGGTGGAGAAACAAAAAAGCCGCGGATTGGACGCGGCGAAAATACATGTTTTAAGGAACTAACTGCGGCTTGATGTGGATCTTCTTGCCGCTGCTGCCTTCCGGAGACCGCATTCCATGGAGCACTCCTGGTGAACATATCGGCCGTAGTTCCGGTTGGCTGTTCCATATTAGCGCCTGAAAAAGCAAAATGGTTGATATTTACTCACATAGGCGCCTGAATTTTAACTATTTTGAGATATAGATAACATTTTTAATAAAAATTGCCGGAACTTTTTGCTGGCATATTTCCCGTACAAAGCCCCACGTCCGTTTCCAGGGCAGGGCGCTCCTTCTTCTCCTTTTTCTCATGCATATGCCCGCAGGAACGCAGTACGGTACGCCCTGCGCATGCCACGAAGTGTGAAAGTGTGAGACAGCCTGCACTCTCATGATTCTTCATGTGAGATACGGCCAGTTTTACCTGCATCCGTGTTAATAACGGGCTTTTTCTGCGGTACACTACAAGCCTGCCGGATCCGGGCCCGCAGCGGATGCCCAGCTTCAGATCTGATCGCAAGAATCGGAAGGGCTGCCGCAAAGCGGCGCAGGATCGCCAGTCACGGAGATGTAACAGATGAATAAAATTGTTCTCGCGGCCGCCATTGCCGCCTCAGTTGCCGCATTTCCAGCTCTTGCAGAAGAAGACAGCGCCGTTGATCCGCTCCTTACCATCTGGACGCGCGACGCGACTGACTACAATGCGTTTTCCAAGGTCGCGGAGCGCTATACCAAGGAAACCGGAATAAAGGTAAAGATTGAGAACCAGGAGCAGTCCGAGATCAAGTTCGAGAAGGCCGCCTCCCGCGGCGAGGGTCCGGACATCTACCTCTGGGCGCATGACCGCTTCGGCCAGTGGGCGAACGCCGGCCTCATAGCGCCTGTCTCGCCGGATGCCAAGGAGAGGGACAAGTTCTTCAAGTTCTCCTGGGACGCGCTGACCATGGACGGCAAGACCTGGGGCTACCCGGTGAGCGTCGAGGCCATCTCCATGATCTGCAACCGCTCGATCATAGCGGACAAGGACGTGCCCGACTCCCTTGAGGATTTCGTGAAGCTCGATGACGAGCTGCAGAAGAAGGGCATCCACGCGATTGAGTGGGACTACTCGCAGCCTTACTACTCCTTCCCGGTCATGGCCTCCCAGGGCGCCTACGTCTACAAGAAGACCGCCACGGGCTATGACGTCAATGACACCGGAGTCGGCAACCAGGGCGCGAGGACCGGCCTCAAGTTCATCGTGAGCCTCATCAAGGACAAGCACATCGTGAAGGGCACCGACTACGGCATCATGCAGGATGACTTCGTGAACGGCCACGTCGCCTGCGTCTTTGACGGCCCCTGGTCCTGGTCCTACTACGAGCAGGCGAAGGTTGACTTCTCCGTTAACCGCCTGCCGACCCTCAACGGGCAGCGCATGAAGGCGATGGTCGGCGTGCTCGGCCTCATCATCAACGCCCACTCGAAGAAGAAGGACTTCGCCATACAGTTCATCGAGAACTATGTCCTGACTGACGAGGGCATGACCGAGATGAACGACCGCCGCTCGCTCGGCGCGTTCGCTCTGAAGTCCTTCCAGGCCAAGTCGAAGAACGATCCGAGGGTGAACGTCACCATGCAGAACGCGCAGGACGGCGAGCCGATGCCGTCAGTCCCGCAGATGATCAAGTTCTGGTCCGCGATACAGGGCGCCATCACCAACTCGACAAGCGGCAGGCAGGATGTCGACGCGGCCCTCTCGACCGCCCACCAGAGAGTGCTTAACTGAGATTGGTCCGGAAGGAACTGAATCCTGACCTCCGGTGCCCCGGTGTCTCCTGATGCCGGGGCATTTCTGTTTCAGGGCGCTGGGGCTCCGGACCGTTACTTCTTATGACTCTCTTTCTGCCGCGCGGCAGATTTTTCCTCCGCGGTCACTGTAAAAAACGCTCCTTTGGCGGATAATAAGGGCATCTTTCAAACGGAGGCTCTTTATGTTTGTTGTAACAGGCGGCGCCGGCTTCATCGGCAGCAATCTTGTAAAGCTCCTTAACGAGAAGGGGCACAGCGATGTCGTTGTCGTCGATGATCTGAAGGACGGCCACAAGTTCATCAATATCGCGGATCTCGAGATCTATGACTACCTGGATCGCAATGACTTCATGGCGAGGATCCTCGCGGGCGACACCTTCAGCTCCTGGGGGCACATCGACTGCATATTCCACGAGGGCGCCTGCAGCGACACGACCGAGTGGGACGGCTGCTACATCATGAAGAACAACTATGAGTACACGAAGAACCTCATGGACTTCGCCGTCAGGAACTCCGTTCCGCTCATCTACGCCTCCTCCGCCGCGACCTACGGCGGCCGCGACCGCGACTTCATCGAGGAGAGGCAGTACGAGGGGCCGCTCAACATCTACGGCTACACGAAGTTCATGCAGGACCAGTACCTGCGCCGCCTGCTCCCTAATCTCAAGTCACAGATCGTGGCCCTCCGCTACTTCAATGTCTACGGGCCGCGCGAGCAGCACAAGGGCAGGATGGCGTCGGTTGCCTTCCACCTGAACGGAGAGATGCTCAGGGGCGAGAACCCGAGGCTCTTCAAAGGATGCATGGGCTACGGAGACGGCATGCAGATGAGGGATTTCGTGTATGTGCGCGACGTCTGCGCGGTCAACTACTGGTTCTATGAGCATAAGGGCGCGTCCGGGATCTACAACTGCGGCACCGGACGGGCCGAGCCGTTCCTCAACATCGCGAAGGCGGTCATTGCCTACCACGGTCACGGCGAGGTGGAGTTCATCCCGTTCCCGGATGATCTCGTCGGGAAGTACCAGGCCTTCACCGAGGCGAACCTCACGAAGCTCCGCGCCGCAGGCTGCGACGTGAAGTTCCATACCGTCGCCGAGGGCGTGGGCGAGTACATGGAATGGCTCAACGGAAAGAAGAAGTAATCTGAAAATCAAAAGGCGGGAGATGATCTCCCGCTCCGGATGCACTGTCTGTCAGCGGCTCAGCTCCTCCATGGAGCCGCCGCTCTCCGCCGCGGCGTCAAGCTTTGCCGCGGCGGCCTCCGCCCTCGGGAATGACCTCTCATAGAGATCCGTCCCGAGGTTGTCACCGGCCTTGGCCGCGCTCTCCTCATCCGGGTAATGCCCGGTCTCCCTTTCAATCTCCACCCATTCGCTGAGATCCATCGAGTCCCAGTCAAGCATCCCGAGCTCCTCCATGGTGAAGCCCCGGCACTCAGGATGCCGCGCCGAGCCGAAGGAGCGCCCGAGCTGCGCGCGCCCCTGCTCCTGCACTATTCTCGCAAGGGGCGAGGAGAAGCAGCACCAGGACCTGCGCCTTTTGAGGCAGACGCCGAGCACCTTCCTGCTGCACCAGCTCCCCAGGTAATGGCAGCTCCTCGAGACGGCGCGCGTGGTGGCCCTGAGATCGTCCTCGGGGCAGCTGAGGAGCCTGCCGAAGATGCTCTTAAGCCCGAAGTCCTCGAAGGCGTCCATCAGGGAGGGCATGGTCTGCGATCTTCCTTTGCGGAACGAAGTCCCGTCAGAGGAGAAGAGCTTTTCCGCTGAGGATCCGCCGTACTTTGCCCGGAACTCCTCCGAGGCCTCCTTCGTTGTGCTGCTGTCCCCCTCGCGCTCCGGAGTCCCGGCGTCGGCGGAGTCAGTGCCGGAGGAGACCGGCGCCTCCGTTACGCTCTCCTCGCCTGTCACGTCGCCTGACCAGAGCGCGTCCTTCCCGCCCTCGCGGCTCTTCTCGCGCCGGAGGATGTCCCGCACCCCGGAGTACATGTCCATGTAGTCGGTGAGCCTCGCGGAGCCTCCCTTTTTGCAGCAGTTGACAAGCCCTCCGGCCTTCCGGCTGCAGCCCCTCTTCGAGCCGCTGAAGACCGTGCACCGGCCGCCTTCACAGCTCATGTCGGCATCGGCGCCGAGCGCCGCCTCGCCTATGGCCGAGGCCTTCGCGAGATCGCTCCCGCTCTCGCGCGCGGTCTCCCTCACGCACTCCGTGCCGTAGCAGGGGACGCTGCAGTCACTGCCGTCCGTGACTGTCCTCTTCTCATCCGTATACGTCTTACTTTCGCAGGAGTAGACCTTCTCGAGCTCGCCGCATTCCCCGTTCGGTAGCTCCGTGCCCTCAACGCATGATGAGCGCACGAGGGCGCAGCCCTCAATATCGCTCCCGCACTCATCGGAGCGGTCAGGGACTTCGCGGCCGCTGAAGGCGGCAGCTGCCTCGAGGCAGCTGCCGCCGCGCCCGTCGCCTCCCTCATAGAGCGCGCCATCCGGCGGGGCAAATCCTGAGAGCGCCGGATCATCCGCTGTGAATTCCCTTATGCAGGACCAGGAGACGCTCTCGCCCTCAAGCGGCGCGCAGAGGGTATCCGATGGGGACATTTCAGGACGCCAGGAAAGCCTCCGCACCTTCGCTGTGACAGTGCACCCGGCCGTCCCGGGGCAGGCGATGAGCGCGCGCCAGCCGTTCCCGGGAGCGGGCTTTTCGATAAGGTAAGTGCTTTTCCCGGGGGAGAACGTGACATTCTCGGGATCTGTCCCCGAAAGCTCTGGGAAAGAGGCAGTCCTCAGGACCGTGCCCGGCACGGCAGCGGAGCTGCCGCCTTTCGTTATCTCCTCCTCCGTTCTGCTGATTATCCTTCTGAGGGTGCAGGCGGGATGCTCCCAGTAAACGGTGCAGATTTTCTCCTCATGCGTGACATGCTCAGTCCGGACAGTCACGGTTCTTTGGCCGCCGCCTCCGCACTCCGGAGCGCTCCTCTGTCTCACTGCGTCAGGCACAAGCTGCTCCATCGCGCTGTCCTTTCTCTGGTATTGGAAAGACTCACTCAGGATGGCGCTCTCCCTTCCCTCATCTTTCGCCGCTCTCTCTCTGTCCCTTACTCTCTCAAGCGCGGCAAGATCCGCGTCCTCCCCGCCGCCGAGCTCCGTGACCGTAATTCCGCCGAGCGTGAAATCCATTCCCCTCAGGAGCTCATCCCCAGCGGCGAGCCCCTCCACGGCGCCGCTCCGGAGCTCCCTCTCCCCGTTCCCTGTCTCTGCAGCGCCCGCTCCCTGAAGGGAGAGCATCGCCTCAATGATCACCATGGCGCAGGCCGGGGCAAATGTCCTTTTCATCACTGGTCCTCCTTTTCACCAGGCTGTCTGGCAGCACTCCTCGAAGCGCCAGATGAGATACACGGGATCCTCTCCGGTTCCCGGGATCTGCCGGTCGCCGCCGGTCATGAGGGTGCTCACGCCGGTGCCGTGGTTCGAGCGGCTCTCGGGCCGGGGGAAGATCATGCTGTAGCGGTACATGCTCTTCGGCATGAAGGGCTCCGGATGCCAGGCGCAGAGGCTGCCGCTCCCCATGGTCCGGACGGCAAGCCCGCGGCGGTGGAGCGCCATGATGACGCGCCCGGTGAGCTCGCTGGTGTTCTCGTTGATGGAGCCTGAGGCGAGCGTGTAGCCAGCGAGCGGGTACATCGTCCCCCAGGCGCCGAGGCACCAGAACATGGCATCAAGCGGCTCCCCTGTCTGCGAGGCTGCCGCGTCAGCGGCGCAGGAGGCGACGGCCGGCGCGTTTGCGAAGAGCGCGGACTCCGGGGCGGTGAGCGCGGCGAGCTTCTCCTTCTTCCAGGTCGGATCAAGCTCGGAGAGGTACATCAGATCCATGGAGGAGTAGTCGCCCGAGGCGCACCTCGTGAGGAACCCGAGATCGAGCATCGAGAGGAGCGGGAACGAGAAATAGTGGTAATGGTAGAAGGCGAGATCCCCCGCGTCGTTCACCCCCTCGCCGTGCGTGCCGAGATCCGCCCTGTTCCTCGAGGGGAGCACCGCGCCGTTGAGGACCGGCGAGCAGCCGGGATCCCTCGTGAACTCGATGAGCCTCGCGGGGTTCCACATCCCGACGGTGACTCCGGGCGATGGTATGCCGAATGCCCCGGGGCAGACGCACATGGGGTTCTGCGCTGACGCTTTGGGAATGGTCCCCTTCCCGACTCTTGCCGAGGCGATTTTGACGGGGAAGATGCACTCATAGCAGATGTCGGTGAGGAGCCTGCTGCTGAAGAGGTTCGATCTGTTGCAGGTGCCGGCTGCGGCTGCGCACTCCGGTGCGGCGGTGAGGGCGGCGAGGAGCGCGGCGGCGAAGGCTCTCTGCCTGATGCGCCATCCCTCCGCGGCGCGGTTCCTCCTTTCCTTCTTACTCCGGGCTTTCATCATTCTCCTCCTTGCCGAATGTCTCCGTCACAAGCCTTTTGCCCTCGGTCCTGACGAGCGCCGGGAGGGCCTTCACCCCGAGCGTCTCCGCGAGCTCCCGCGTGAGGAAGGCGGGAGTGCCGAGCTCCGGGGGGAGCGCCTGAAGCCGCTTTTCGTCATGCGGGTAGTCCGGGCAGGCCGCGGTGATGTCGGGAAAGCGCTT
Source organism: Gammaproteobacteria bacterium UBA2810 (assembly GCA_002351705.1). Classification (GTDB taxonomy): domain Bacteria; phylum Pseudomonadota; class Gammaproteobacteria; order Enterobacterales; family Succinivibrionaceae; genus UBA2810. The sequence continues at coordinate 6,717 of DEHC01000040.1, forward strand.
CTCCGCTTTCCTGAAAATCCTCACGGCGCTCCCGGGAGAGGCGCAGGAGAAGGCAAGGAGCGCGTCCTCCTTCCCTCCCTCAGGGAGGAGAGCGATTTCCTTCCCCGCAAGCTCCCTGAGAAAGGGAAAATCCGAATTCCTGAGGCTCAGGGGAGCCCTGATCCGGGGGACCCTTGCCGTGACCGTGCTTAAGTCTGCCTCAGGGAGCGTCCAGGAGGGGATCCCCTCAAGGAACCTCCTCACCGCCTTCTGTCTCTCCGCAGCCGGATCGAGCGCTGCGGCCCTTTCCCGGATTTGAAGGAGGAGATCAGGCTCAGAGACTGTGGATACCGGGCCGTATTTCCGGAAGCCCTCTGTTTTCCGGAGGAGCTCCGCGGAGTACGAGCCCTCGGTGACGGCCGCGATCCGCCCGCCCTCGACCATGACCCCGGAGGGCACTCCCGCGGCACTGCTCTTCCGGAAGAGCTCTGGATCGATCATGGTGTCGGGAACTGTTCCCGAGGCCGCGATAAGATTAACGAGCTCCTGTATTCCGCCTTTCCCGAGCCCCCTGAAGACCGCGGTGCAGCCGGCATCAGCGGCCTCCGCGAAGATTTTCCGGATGAGGCCGGTGCCGAGGGAGCGGGAGACGAGGATGTAGCAGCCGTCCGGAACCCGCAGAGCGCGCTCAGGCGCTTCCTGCAGCATCCCCGCGTCAGGAGCCGGGGGAAATCCGCCGGGGGCATCAGCAGGCTGGGCGAGGGGAGAGACGGCGAGGAGGGAGCTCAGAAGAGCGGGAAGGCGCGTCCGACGCACAGATCCTCCCTCACCGTCCCGGTGTACCTTGAGTCAAGCGATCGGTCGTTCGTGCCGGTGAGGAAGTACTTCCCGTAGGGAACGGTAAGGCTCCTCGTGAAATAGCTTCCCTTATGCCCAAACTTCTCTGCCATGGCGGGGCCTCCCGAGACCCTCACCCCGTTCACCTCGGTCCTCTCCGCCGTTATGGTCACGATGTCCCCGGGGACTCCGGAGACGGTCTTCACGAGCGTCGAGCCGTCCCTGATCAGGGGCTCAAGCCCCTCGGCCCGGAACGCGTAGGCGCCGCCGCGGTAGATTTCGCCGCAGCCGTGCCTGATGATGTAGACCCGGTCATCGAGGCAGGTCGTGTCCTGGAGGTCGAGCCCTATTGAGTAGTTCCGTGCGAGAATGAGAAATCCCGCCGCGCCGAGCACGACCAGCGCCGCGCCACTGATGAACCTTCTGTCTGCTGCCATCCTGTCTCCTCCTGTTTTTCTCTGTCAGGCAGATGATGTTTCCGGGCGGATTCGTCTCTCACCGGAAAAGGGCGCATGAGGGGGAGGTTTTCGCATGCAGCTCGGATGCTGCGCGGTATCAGGGAGGCGAGAACACTGCTCCGTGAGAAAAAGCGGAAGGAGGATCTGACTTTTCCGGTACTGTCACATTTTTGGATAAGACATTACAATAGACTGACATACAGGTGCGTCCTGCCGCTCACGCAGGATGCAGGGACTCCTTTCAGTTTTACGGTTTTGTACTAGAAACGATGCTTCTGCGTTTTTCCGAAGCATAATTCAAGTGCCATCGCTGTAAGAAGTCGTTCGAGGACGAGCTGAAAGCAATTAAAACTAAGAATAGATCCGGCGCTGTTTCATACGAAAACATCCGGATTTTTAACGGAAGGCTGCTCTGGCTGCAGATGCTCAGGATCTGAGTACCGGTTTTCAACGGGGCTGCCAGGCAAGAAAAACACAGACTTTAATTAGTGCATTATACTGGCCTGAAAGGCTTTTGAAAATTGTTTGAATTGATGTAAGTGATTGAATCAACAATATTTTCTAAAGCTAACAGTTGTTTCTAGTACAAAGGTCAGCAAGACTCAGAGGGAATATGGAAAATCTGCTGCAGCCGGTCTTCGAACCGGCCGACTTTGTGCCCGAGCGCGGCTCCGCCGCGTTTTTCCGCGATGCGGCCGGACGGGGAAGCCCCGCTGCCCTCTCGAACCTCGGGGTTCTCTACGCGAGGGGCGAGGGCGGCGTGGAGAAGGACTGGGCGGAGGCTCTTAAATGCTTCAGGGAGGCCGCCGGGAAAAACTATCCCGCGGGGGTCCTCAACCTCGGCATTTTCCTCCTGACGGGCCCCCTCGAGTCCCGCGACGAGCATGAGGCCGAGAAAATCCTCACCGTCGAGGCGGAGAAGGGATCGCCCGCTGCGCAGTGCGCCCTGGGGCTCCTCTACAGCGGGAGGCTCTATCCCGCCGCGGCGGATCAGGAGAGCTCCCTCGAGTGGCTCCGGAAATCCTCCGCCCAGGGCTTCCCCGAGGCTGACTACCTCCTTGCGCTCGACAGCCTTGAGGGCCGGGGCGTGAGGGAGGACAGGAGCACTGCCTTCGCCCTCATGGGAAGGGCCGCCTCAAGCGGCGTCGTCGCGGCGCAGTACCGGATCGGCATTTTCTTCCGTGACGGCACCGGGACGGCCGCTGATTTCAGGAACGCGGCGAAGTGGCTCGAGCGCGCGGCGCTCCGCGGATCCCCGGAGGCGGCCGCGGGGCTCGGGAACCTATATGAGACCGGCCGCGGCGTGCAGCGCGACAACCAGCAGGCCGTCATGTGGTACAAAAAGGCCGAGAAAATCGATCCGGCGCTCGGCGGATACTTCCTCGCGAGGATGTACGAGGAGGGGCGCGGGGTCACCAAGAGCTTCCATGAGGCGATGGTCCGCTATGAGATCTCCGCCGCGGCGGGCTACCCGGACGCCGCCTGGCGCCTTGGCAAGATCTACGAGGAGGGCCGCGGCACGGTGATCGATCTCGAGAAGGCCTGCCGGTACTACCGCGACGCGGCGGAGCACGGCTCGCCTGACGCTGCCTACCGCATGGGGCAGCTCTCCGAGTCGGACGAGCTCGGCGGGCGCGATCCGGAGAAGGCCTGCTACTGGTACAAGGCTGCCGCCGAGATCTGGCGCGCCGAGTCATCGGGGGCTGAGCCGTTCAGGCCGGTGAGGAAGAAGGCCTGAGTGCAGAAATGAGCAATTCAGAAAAGAACATGGGCACGGCGGAAGGAAAGAAAGCGGACAGGGCCGGCTGGGCTGACAGGCTCCGGGACAGGCCCGCGGAGCTTCTCGTCAGGGCGGTAATGGAGGAGTCGGGGCCCGGGAGCGGGACCGGGAATGAGGAGCTTGAGAAGGCCTGGCGCCGCCTGGCGGGGCTCGGCGACTCCTACGCCGCGTGGCGCCTCGGGCGGATGATGCTCCGCGCCGGGAAGGAGGACGATGCCATCGGCCTTTTCAGGAAGGCCTCGGCGGGCGGCTCGGCTGACGCCTCGCTGGAGCTCGCGGAGCTCATCCTCAGAAGGATGATGACTCCCCTCCGGGAGCCCGACACCGCGGTCATCTACCAGGGCGAATGGGTGTTCAAGAACTGGGGAGCGCCGGGCTCCCCGGAGCGCGAGATGGAATCTGCCGCAAGGCGCGCGCTTGATGGCTTCGGGCGGGAGCTGAAGGCCGCCGCGGGGCTTGATCTGCCAAAGGGCAGTGCCAGCGGCACGGACATCCCGGCGCTCATGGCAAGGTCCGAGTACCTCATCGGCCGCGCCCTCTCCACGAACCTCCTCTGCCCGCTTGACCGGGAGTCCCCGGAGAGCCCCTTTTACTGGTTCCGCCTCGCTGCCGGGCACGGCTGCGCCGAGGCGTATTACTGGTACGCGAAGAGCTTCCTTGTCATCGAGGAGGGCACCTGGAACAACGAGGCGGACAAATACGTCCGCTACCTCCATGAGGGGGCCTCGAAGGGCGACGGCTTCGCGGGCTACGCCCTCTGGATCTGCCAGAGGGCCGGCATGGACGAGTCTGCTGATGACGCCGCAGGCTTCCAGAGGCTCCGCGAGGCCGCGGAGCAGGGCTGCGGCTTTGCCGTGCAGGATCTCTACATGATCCTCCGGGGCTACTCGGAAGGCGACGAGGATCTTAAGGACACTGAGTCGGCGCGTAAGCTTCTGCAGAGCGCGAAGGAGAGCGGCATACCCGAGTACCAGGTCTGCCTGGGCGCCGACGCCGAGAACGCGGAGGATCACAAAAAGGCTTTCGCCTGCTACCGCGATGCTGCGCTCAGAGGCTCCTCCATCGGCGCGCTTCTCGCCGCGGAGTGCCTGATGAACGGCATCGGCACCGACACGGACTATTACCGGGCAGGGTGGTACCTCTGGATCGCCTCGCTCGGAGGCGCGCTCTATATCTCGCAGTCTGCCGCCGGGCTCCTTGCCGCGGGCGGCCTCGGCCGCGAGCGCGATCCGGATCTCGGCTTCAGGCTCTTCATGCATGAGGCGAGGTTCGGCAACGTCGAGTGCGGCAAGGCCGCGGCCGGCTGCCTGCCGCTCGTGCAGGATGCGGATCCGGCTGACGTCAGCTGGCTCACGGGGCTCTTCTATGAGCTCGCGCACGGGAGCGTCGAGTACGCGCTCACCTACGCGGGGCTCCTCCTTTACGGCGGAAGGCCTGTAAAGGCGCTCGCCTTTGCCGAGGCGGCCGAGGAGTCCGGCGTCGAGGGCGCAGCGGAGTTCGCGGCGGGGCTCAGGCAGAGGGTCGGCATCCTGGGCAGGATCAGCGCCTGGTTCCTTGCGAGATCGCTCTACGGGAAGTTCAACCGCGAGGCCTGAGCTGCCTGGAGGACCCGGCGTGACGGCCGGGCAGCCTCACCTGCCTTCGGGGCACCTGGTGCGCCGGTATCCGCCGTCATCCGGGTTCTCTGGAACAAACTTTCCGCCGCTCAGGATGAATCTCCTTGAGTAGCAGCGGTTCCAGCTGCAGGGCGAGTTCTCCGGATCGTCAAACGACTCGCTGTCGCTTCCCATAAGCGAGACCACCGCCGTAACGAGCGGCCTCAGCGGATCGGGCTCGAGATCAACCGCGTAGCGGCACTCATGGGTTTTCCCGCCGCTGTCAGTGACCATGAAGGGCTCGCTGCCCTCATACCCGTAGGCGAAGACAGACGGCGCGTGATTGAATTTCCCTTCCTTAAGGTCGATCATGGTCCAGTCCGCGCTCATGGCGCCGAGGCTGTATTTGAAGATGTAGTAGCGCCCTGCGAAATTTATCCCTGGCGTTCCGGAGGGGCTGCTCCAGCCGGTTTTCCTGTCCATCAGATAGACCCAGCTCCTGCTTTCAGGATCAAGGACGATGTCCGAGGGCAGCCTCAGGTCACTGAACTCACAGGAGTGTCCTCTGTCAGTCGTGCCGTCGAGGCAGATCCGGCCCTTGCCCGGATAGCAGAAGCCCGAGGGGCCGCGGTGCGCGCTGCAGGCCTCGCCGGTTCCGCTCTCCGGCGTCTGCACCCTCGGATGCCATGCGGGATTGTGGTCAACGGAATAATTGTACGGTGCGGAGCTGTGATGGTAGCGCCTCGCAAGGAGTGTGCCGCTGCCTGCTGTCTCAGCGGCATCCCGGTATCCTGCAGGGCCGCTCTCCGGGGAGCCGCTTCCTGCAAAGGATGATGAGGACACGGGAAGGGAGAGAGCGGCGGCGAGCAGCACGGCTGGAATATGGCCCATATCGTTTTGCCTCAGTGAATGACTTTATTTATCCTATTATCCCCCTTTCAGCGCAGAGCGGTGAATGCCTGGGGATTAGGGCGGTCTGTGAGTGAGCAGGAGAGCCCGGCCCTGGGCTGGCGGGACGGGATTCTGCCTGTCCGGGCTGGCTGCCGGGTGGCATCCCCGCTTAACGGGTGTTACTCTTGTTCCTGACGCTGGTTACATTGTGAGGATCGGACATGCTTGATTTTTCAGGATTCGCCGGACGGAAAGTCCGCGCCGCGGGGCTCGGCGAGGTGCTCTTTGACGTTTACGCCTCCGGGCCGCGCCTCGGCGGGGCTCCTGCGAACTTCGCCTTCCACTGCGCAGAGAACGGCCTCAAGGCCGCAGTCATCAGCTCCGTGGGGGACGATGAGCTCGGTGAGAAGGCGCGTGAGCAGCTTTCCCTCCGGTTCCTCCCGGCGCTCCTCCTGCCGAATGACCGTCAGACCGGCTTCGTGAAGGTCGATGTCGACGCATCAGGCGTGCCATCGTACACGTTCGCGGAGGACACCGCCTATGACAATATCCCTATCGCGGAGAGCGCAATGGAGATGGTGAGGAGTCTTGATCTCATCTGCTTCGGGACGCTCGCGCAGAGGGGAGAGGTGTCAAGGAGAACCATCATGGCGCTTCTTGACGCAATGCCAAAGAGATCGCTCAGGGTCTTTGACGTCAACCTCAGGAGTGATTACTACAGCAGGGAGGTGATCGAGGAGTCCCTCCGGCGCACGGATATCCTGAAGTGCAACGAGGACGAGCTGCCGGTGCTCTGCCGCATGGAAGGGCTCAGGGGCAGCGATCCGGATGAGTTCAATGAATTCCTGAGGGAGAGGGGCATATTCTGCTTCGTTTACACAGAGGGCGCAAGGCAGAGCAGCGTCTGGCTCAACAATGAGAAGTCGGTCCTCCCGACGCCGCATGCAGAGGTCGCTGACACCGTAGGGGCGGGCGACTCCTTCACGGCGACCCTGGTCTCGCAGCTCATGCTCGGCAGGAGCCTTCCGGAGGCGCACCGCATTGCCGTAAACGTCTCGGCATTTGTCTGCACGCAGAAGGGCGCGATGCCGGAAGTCCCGCCGGAGCTCCTCAAATAGCCAGCAGGGGCAGGCCCCGTGCCTGCCCGCTCGCTGCAGTACGACCCCGTCTTCCGTCAGTCTGTCCCATCCTCGTCCTGGACTGCATCTGCTGCCGTGCGAAGGCCTTCCGGCGACTGGGTTTTCATGATGTCGATGTACTCCCTCAGGTATTTCGCGGGGAAGGGCAGCACTGTCCATTGCTTAATACGTACGAAATCGACGTACATCATGCCCAGTATTTTCCTTATGAATGCATCATCGACGGGCTTTCCGTTCCTCCGGATGATCTGCCTGATGACAACACCGCGCTCCTGGGAGTAATTGAGCGAGTCCTTGCTTCCGAGGAAGTAGCTGACAGAGTCCACACGGGTCTCCCCTGGATTTTCCGGATTGTAGGAAGGAGTCCTGAACCACCATCCGCCCGTGAGCGGCAGGAGGCCGTATTTCACCAGATGATCCCCGGTGCGCGGAAAGACGGCAAAATCCGGGTGGTAGGGCTTGAACCTGTTGTAGAACTTTAAGGAATCCCTGTGATATATGGCGCTCTGCAGCTGCGCGTAGCTGAGGACCGTCTCCCCCTTCAGCTTTTCCATAATCTTCTGCCAGTAGCCGCCGAGCTCCTCTGCGCTGAAGGTCCCCGCCGCGATCATGTCAGCCCTGTATCTGCCGAAGCGCTTTTCGAACTCATTGAGCGTCATCTTTTTCCCGCTCATGGCCTCGTAATCCCTGACAAGCAGCTCCACGTTGGGGATTACGTTCTCTCCTGTATTCCTGATGACATGGATGTCATCAATGTCCTCCCAGAAGGCAAGCTCGGTGCCCAGGGGGTTGTGCTCGGTGAGATCCCCGTCCATGCCGAATGCCGAGGCAATCTTGATTTGCCATTCCGTCCTGTCTCTGAGCAGTTCATCGTGCGTGAAATGGCTGAAAGTCAGGCTGCCATCCGAGGGATCGACTGTCATGCAGAAGTAGTGCGTCGGGCTCTTTCTGCCGGACTCCTCGCTGCGGTATGCCATGGCGAAGCTGACTGGCGCCGTGAAGCCGTGCCTCGCGAGTGATGCAGTCGTCATTTTCCCCAGCTGTACGTCGCTCTTCACCGCAAGCGCGATGATGCAGGCCTTGAGCATGGTGGCGATTTTCCCGTCGTCCTTCATTACGAGGGTTTTCCTCTCATAGTCAAAATTGCGGAGCGCCTCCGAGGTGATGCCCTGCAGGGCGGAGCGGGGATGGTCACGGTAGAACTTCCTGGTGATGTCAGCCTTGCCGGCGTAGTACCTGGCATCATGCTTTATGACAATGCTGCATGCCGCGGGATCGAAGACAGTCCTTATGTCAGAGTCCGTGAAGCCGAACTCCTTCCCGGTGAGGATGCGGAGGATTGTATTTTTGTCCGTGTCCGGGATGCCGCTCCCTATGCAGGAGACAGAGAGCCTTCCCTTAAGCCTTTCCGTGCAGGCCCGGAGAACTTCCCCGTCGCGGTAAAGGTCAGCGCGGAACCTGTGCATCGGGGTGCAGGAGTAGTCCCACCACCTGAGATCCAGATAGCTTCCGAGCCTTTCGCACATGTCAGTCCAGAAGATCCCGAGCTGTCCCATGCCGGACATGCGCAGGCTCGCGTAATCCTTCAGGCTGAGGAACCTGACCGTTGCCGGGTCCTCCCTCTGCCCCTGCCGGAACCAGGCTTTATCATTGCCCCTGGTGTCAGGCGAAAAGACGAAGTTGTCCTGAATGAGCTTATACGGGTGGTACAGGTTTGCCTGCGCGGCCTTTTCCTTTGTCGTCTCCACCCAGGGCTCGGCCGAGGGGTACAGGAACGGGCCCTTCATGCGCATGGAAAGGCCTTTCATGGTCTTTGATTTGCTGAAGAGCTTTCCGTTCCAGCTTTTCTTCGGAGCCTTGAGCCTGTGCTCCGTGGAGTCGTGCCATTTTCCAAAAGGATAGCCCGGGAATACGGTGACGTGCCCGAGGACATTGTGGTAGACGAAGCCGAACCGGTCATTGTCAGGCCTCAGCGGGGCGGAGTTGCCGGCCCAGCCGAAAAGGAGCTGCAGGAGGAGGCTGAGGAATGACTTTTTCTGCGCCCCGTCCCTCTTTGCCAGCTCTTCCCTCACATCGAGCCGGATCCTCTGTATGCAGTCATATTTCCTGACCGCCTCAAGGAAGGCACCTGAATCACCCTTCCCGAGTATGAAAAGCGCGAAGCGGAGGCTCGCGGGGCCATAGCACTCCCCGTCGTGCGACTCCGGATCGCGGTATCCATACGCCACGGCACGGGCATGGATCTCGCTCTGGTGCTGAATGAAGTCCTCTATGCAGTTAAAGTATCTGGAGCGGCTTCCCTTCTCCTGCCCCGAGGGGTCCATGCCGGCCTTCCAGAGCTCAAACTTCCGCGGCCACTCGCTGAAGAACTTCTCCTTCAGCATGCCGGGGCGCAGGAACACACGGTCCGTGCGGAAGCCGATGTCCTTTCCGAGGACTGTCTCAGGCTCTGCAGCCTTTCTCTTCGCCGGCTTTTTCCCGGTGTCCTTTTTTCTCTTCATGATTTCCCCTCCTCTTCCCTGAGCTCAGCGAGCCTCTCCCTTATGAACGAAATCATTTCCATGGCTGCGGAGCCGTCCTCCTTCATGAGCCCCGGAACGTAGAATACCCCGAGGCCCCTTTCCGGATAGGCCTCGATGCGGCTCCCGACCTTCTCCTCAGGCAGGATGATGCCGATGATGAATACGGCACGTGCCCTGAGCCTGCGGGCCTTCCGCAGGATTTTCTTCCGGTTTTTCTCTGTCACCTGCCAGCGGGTTTCCGAGCCTGCGGATCCGCAGTATCTGTAATACTTCCAGTCTATGTAGACATCCGGGAAGCCCCGGACCATTGCGTCCATCAGCTCGAACCTGTCGTCGCCGATGGCGTCAGTCTCTATCCCGAAATCCCGGAGTATGAACCTGCCTGCCTCCTCACCGAGCGCCCCGAGGTAGATTTCCTGGAAGGCAAGCGGATTGAGCATGTACTCGCCCTCCTCCCATTGAGCTGCGTAGGAGATGCCGCTGTACGGCCCGCTCTCCTGCGGCAGGGCGAAGAACTCCCTCATCCCTTTGTACCTTAGGAGCGTGCTGAGGCGAGCCGCCCCGGCGCTCACCTCATGGATCTTCCTCGGGCTCAGCGTGTCATCCGGCTCTTTCTTAAGGCGCTCCTTAATGCCGTTCCTGCCGTTGAAGCTGATGCGGACCTTCCCGAATTCGTCTGCCTCACAGTACCAGTAGCGCTTTGTCCCATGAGGCGCTTTTATGTAAAACCGGCGGAGGTCCGGGAACCTGCCGTACCCGTCCGCTTTTGTCTGCGGCGCGGCAAGGCTGCAGATGCGGCAGGACTTCCATTCTTCAGTCTTTTCGTGCCAGCTGTCCGTGCCTGATCTGAGATTGATGGAAGCCAGAAGCTCCCTGAAATGCACCGCAGAGCTCAGAGTGTCCAGCTCCGCCTCCTTCTCGATCTCAGTGTGCTCCGCGGGGAGCGCTTCCTGCTCCTCCGCGAGCCCGCAGATGGCCCTCATCTCCGGGCTCAGGTACGGGAACTTCGTGCGGAGGTATCCGGTGTCGAGAATAGAGAGCAGCTTCTCGTCGATGTACATCTGCACGATAACCGGACGCATTGAGGTGCGGTTGATGCGCCCTGTGGCCTGGATTATGAGTGAGGTTGCCGCAAGCCCGGGCTCGACGGTCAGTGAAAGCGGGTTTTCGAAGTGCCTGCCTGTTATCCTACTCTGCCCGGCGGAGGTGAAGCCGGCGCTTACCAGCTCATCGCGGCTCCGCGGGGAAAGTATGCCTTTATCGGCGCTCTCCTCAGCCTGCATGATGTTCGCCAGCTGGTCCCTGATGGAAAACCTGGGCTCATTGAGGTTTGAGACGAGGTGGGTGGTTTCGAGAAGCGCGATCTCGTCGATGTCCTTGAGAGAAGTGCTTCGCGCTCCGGGAAGCTCAGCAAGGAAGCTTTCCGGATCCTCCGCAATACGGCCGCTGATTTTGTGCTGGAGGTTCACGCCTTCCGCCACGCTGGCGTAGGAGGACATGATGAATTTGCGGCTGCCTGACTCAAGCTCCTTCCTGAGCTGTGCCTCTGCTCTGTCGTACTGCCTGCCTCCTCCGCCGAGGATGGAGAGGCTTATGCTGTCTGTCTTATCGTCCCATCCTTTCACCGCGGCGGCGGAGTAGGCGTTTGCAATATTTATGAGTTCCCTGATGCACTTCATGTCCATTAAAGGATTTCCATCAGCGGGGAGCGGCCTCTGGAGCAGAAGGCATGACTGGTGATCCCGGTTTGCGGCAAAGGACACCATGGTCCTGAAGATATTGAAATACCTGGTGCAGAAATATTCCACGGAGTGCTCGTCAGCCGCATCCGGATACACACTTCGCACCGGCCTCTCAATCATGGCGAAAACCTTTCTGGCAAGCATCGTGCCGAAGCCATCCCAGTCTTCCTCACTGGTGCTCTCGGGCCTTTTGAGGAGTTTTAGGAGCTCTCCACTGAGCTCAGGCAGGCCGCAGCTGTTCTTGAGCTTCGTGATGCTCACCCTGATGCTGCCATCATCATACTTTGTGCGCCTCGCGCTCACCCAGGCCCGGACTTTGCCGGCCGCCTCATCGTCATCTTCGGGAATGCTGCGGAAGCGCACTTCATGTCCTGAGCTGTCCGGCAGATCCTTATGCGGAAGGTTCTCTTTGACATAGTCAAGGCAGAAGTTCCCGGTCACGGTCGGGCAGTCAGCCGTGGCTGACATGCCGATTACGAGGGCGGAGCGGCAGAGGGTGAGCAGGATCTCCTCCGGCGTGTCGGCAACCCTCACCATCATGAGGCTGGTGTTCTCGTCATGCATCGTGCTGTTCTCAAGGGAGAACCACTTGAACCCGCTGCTGAAGTACGGGTGCTCACGCCTCAGAGTTCGGCTCCGGTCCGTGAGGCTGCTCCGGCGGTCAAGGCCGTACATCCTGAGGAGAGTGTTTATCTTTTCCTTGAGCCCCGGGAGAAGGGAAATAATGGAGCTTATCGTCTCACGGTACGAGAGCCTGCCGTCAGCCCGGACCGCCGCCTGCTCACCGTCATCTGACACCGGATGCGTCGTCTTTCCTGCAGCCTGCAGCGCCTCTTTCTCGGCCCTGCTGCGCTCCTGCATCCTGTAAAAGGCATAGAACTGGAAGAACCTGAGGCTCTTCCCGATGAAGCGGTCGAGCTCTTCGAGCATGACTTTGAGCATGACATCGCCCGGCTTCAGGTCCTTCCTCCTGCCGCAGCGGATCTGCATCCGGTTGCCCTTTCTGTCATAGCGCGCGAAAAGCTGCTGCCGGCTTTCGCTCCCGTTGATGACGGTATGCCAGTCGCCGCAGTAGAAGAGGAAAAAGGTCCGGGGCTGGTATCCTTCGTGTTCAGGATCCACGGCGGCATCATCATCGTACTTGTAAGGCGCGTCAGTGCGGAATGCAGCCCTGATTTTCTCCGCCTCGCCGAGAAGCTCCTTCCTCTCAGTCCATAACCAGTGCCTTGTCATTTTAAGATCACTGGGATAGCGCCTCTCCATGTCCAGAAGCGCGCGGGATACATAATCGAAAAGATCGAGGATGTTGGTCTTCACCGGAATGTACTGCCCGGGATCATAGTCAGCCTGCGGGTCGAACGTGCTGTTTATGATGCACTTCTTCATGTCCTGCTTGACTGAGTCGAACTCGTCCAGGAAGACTACCTTGTTCGCGAGCCAGTCCGGCGAGAGGTACGGCCCTGATCCCGTGATGATGCGGCGTCCCTCGAGGAGCTTCATTGACGACATCAGAAGTATGCGGTACCGGTCATCACGGACCTGCGGGTAAATCTCCTCTATCCAGCGGGTATTGTCATCGCTGTCTCCGGAGTGGGCTATGAGAGTCTCCCGGATGCTCTTCTTTTCAGTCTCTTTTTCAGTTTCTGAAGCTGCGGCATCCTTTTCCGCGATTCTCTGCAGGAGCCCGTAAATGTCCTTGCGGAAATTCCTTTCGCTTATTTCAAATTCCCTTTGCTTGTATTTGCTCAGCTCGTCATTCTGATCCGGATGCCTGACGAACTGCTCCGCAAGATTCATGAGCCTTTTGAGGTTGCCGTTACGGTCAAGGAAGCCCTGATGGTGCAGCGGTATATGCCCGAAAACATCGTTTGTGAACGCATCCGCAATGCAGTCCCGGTTGCTTTTTACAAGGAGCACATTCCTGTCATAGTCAAGACCGAGCTCA
>DEHC01000040.1:19736-21489 GCA_002351705.1 Gammaproteobacteria bacterium UBA2810
TAGGTCTTGCCGCTCGATGTCGGCGGGGTCACGAGGACAAGCCCGTTCCTTTCCTCCCTGATGCAGCTCAGGAACTTCTCCTTGAGAAGGCTGCTTATGTCTGCGGTTTCTGTTTCCATCTGAGTTTTCCTTATCCGGCATTCATCTTCACGAAGGGCCTGCAGGCCGGGTCTCCCCGTCTCCCGCTCCGGAAAAGCGCCTTCCGTGGCATGTTTTTCAGAAAGCCGTACGGTTTTCCGCGGGGCAGTGTTTCATTCTAGCGCCCCGCTGAAGCCCATGGAAATCCGGAGGAAAGTTCATGTCATCTGAATGTAAAAATAAATTTTTTTCAAGTCTTGACGGCGGTTGTTTCATTAAATAAATGAATTAAACTGACATGTTTGAGATAACAGGGTGACCTCTGATCCTGGAAAAGATGAAAAAGGTGTTGACACGAATTTCCTCAATACTTATTATATGCATGTGCATGCAATTAAACCGGCCGGCAGGCCGGATGTTCCGGAACAGGGGAAAGGTCATGGCAGCAAATGACACAGAGAAGTGCGAGGGCGTCTGCCCGGCGCTTGAGAGGTGGATAAAGGAGAGCAGCAGCTTCCGGAGAAGGGAGAAGGCGATGGAGGACCGGGTTCAGGAAGTTTCCGGGCTGGTCCTCAACGAGTTCTATCTCCTTTACTACCTAGAGAGGGCGCCGGAGCGGAAGCTCAGGCAACAGGAGGCGAAGGATCTCGTGCAGATGAGCCAGAGCGCGCTTTCGCGGCTCATGCAGAGGCTCGAGGATCAGGATCCGCCTCTCGTGAGGAGATGCACCTGTTGCAAGGACAAGAGGGGAGTCTTCATCCACCTGACAGACGCGGGGCATGAGGTCTACTCGAAGACCGCGCTCTCCTGCATGGATATCCTGCTCGGGGACGCAGGGTAGAGGGTTCGGGGAAGTTTCCGCCGTGGGGCGGGCTTTTTTACAGACAAATTACATGTATGTACATGCAAATATATTGAGGGAGAGGGCAATGGGCAGGACAACTGACAACTACCACCAGATTGAGAAGGTAATCGCTGACTACGTCGAGGGCGGCAACGGGAATGTGGAGCTCCTCCGGAGCGTGTTCCTCCCGACCGCGATCATAAACGGCAGCCCGATTGAGGAGCTTTACCGGATCGTTAAGGAGCGCGGCGAGACGCACTCGACAGGAAGGATCGACATGCTCGACATACAGAACGGAGTCGCGAGCGCGAAGGTCATCATCGAGGACTGCCACGGAATCAGCTTCGTGGAGTTCTTCCACCTCATAAAGACAGGTGAGGGCTGGAAAATCTCCTCGAAGAGCGGTGTTGAGTACATCGAGGCGAAATACCGGATGTGAGGCGGCGGAACACGGGACAGAACAGGAAGGAATGGATAAGTCTGGGGAGGCTGACATGCTGCAGAACACTAAGGAAATGACAGAGGCCAGGGAAACGATACAGAAGTACATCGACGGGGCGAACGGGGACCTGAAGGTTCTCCGCGAAGCCTACAACGAAAGGGCGCTCATCAACGGGCGGCCCATCGAGGGGCTCTTCAGGTCGGTCGAGCACTACGGCGAGACGCACGCGACGGCAAGGATTGACTGTATCGACATCAGCGGTCACGCCGGCATGGCAAAGGTCATCGTCGAGGACTGGCACGGGCAGGATTACGCCGAGTACCTGCAGCTCCTGAAGGAGAACGGCAGGTGGACAATCATCTCGAAGGCATTTGACGGCTACGCCGACA
>DEHC01000041.1 GCA_002351705.1 Gammaproteobacteria bacterium UBA2810
TACAGTTATGTACTAGAAATGACTCTTCAGATTTACCTGAAGCATCTGCAAGTGCCATCGCTGTAAGAAGTCGTCCGAGGACGAGCTGAAAGCAATTAAAACTAAGAATAGATCCGGCGCTGTTTCATACGAAAACATCCGGATTTTTAACAGCGGCCTGCGCTGGCATGCGGCAGCTCTGATTTGAGCTGCGGAAGTCTGCAGGCTGTCTTATGTGAAACTGATGGTTAGTACATTGTACTGGTTTGAAAGAGTTCTATAAATCGATTAATTTATATAACTTGTTGAATTAGCAATATTTTATAAAATTTACGACAGTTTCTAGTACATGGCTTTGAAAAACTCATAAGATCAAGGCAAAGGAGAATGCAGGAGCTCAGGATAACGCTGCTCCCGCCAATGACAGCTCTGAGGGTGATGACAGCACCGGACGTGACCGCAGGTCAGGGTCGGCGCAGAGGACTCGCAGACGCTGCTGCCGCGGCGCCGGTGGCGGCAGAAGGAAGGGGCAGGGTTCCAGCATGGCACGCGGATGCGGCCGCGGTTCCCGGGTGTTCTGATGAATTTGCTTCCGGATATTCCCAGACCTGAGATGTACGGAGACCGGACACGATTGTGAAATGAAAAAGGAGAGCCTTCTGAAAAGGAGCGCTTGTGCAATGAGTGACGTGAAATTCCCCTGTGAGAAGTGCGGCGAGTGCTGCCGTCATATAAGCGGAATTCCTGAGCTTGCGGAGTATGACCGCGGAGACGGTGTCTGCATCCACCTTAAGGGCGTTCTCTGTGAGATCTATGATCACCGGCCCGACATCTGCAATGTCGAGACGATGTTCAGGAAGGTGTTCTCGAAATCAATGACCCGCGAGGAGTTCTTTGCAAAGAACCTCGATGCCTGCAAAGTGCTGATGAAGATGAAGGAGGACCGCGAAAAGGGGCAACTGGGCTGATGACTCCGGCGCATCCTGTGCACGGCCATGTTTCATTTTCGGAAAAAGGCTTTTGCTCCTAAGCGGAGGCCATCATACTTTTCTGGCAGCGGCCTTGAATCAGAAGTAGCATCACAGCGGCAGCTCTGCAGCCTCAACAGTGCACTGGCGGTGGAAAAATGCGATGCCGTAGCCGAAGATCTTTCTGAATCCGCGGTTTCTCTCTGCCTCGGCATAATCCTTATCCTCAATCTGCCTCAGCGCTGCCTTTGCCTTCTCATTGAGCTCTGATCGTGATGCGGCATACTTGAGCTCTATTACTGCAGCAATCTCAAAATCAGCTGAGCAGATGGTGATGTCTGCGTAGCCGTCACCGCTGTCCGTATTTGAGGAGTGTTCTCCGATCAGATCGCCTGATGACACGATAATGCCGTTGAGCAAACCATGATAATAGTTTTCCTTTGGTTCTCTGCCGGCAGTGTCACGCGCTGAGACAAAAGTTGAAAGCGCACGGTTCAGCGCTGTTACAAGCTTGTCAGTATTGCCGTCAAGCAGTGCCTCTGTTATGGCTTTTGAATAGTTCTCAAAGTATTTCCCGCCTATCGTGTTGTAGTAGGCTATTATGTTTGAGTTAAAGCATTTCCGGATCTCGGCGTTGGGGATGCGGAACCAGCAGATATCATCCGAACCTCTTTTATCGAGCGTAAGGTACCCGGTGTAAACCAGGAGATTCCAGAACTGGCCGGCGTCGCTGAGATTAAAATCCCCGTAGCTCATATCTTCGTGGACTCTGACGTCAATGCTCCTGCCATCCAGCAGATCCTGAAGCCTGCCTGCTTCTGACTTTTTCATGTTCGGCATGTACTGAGTAATGATCCGGCTGTTGCTGGTGTTGTTCCAGTAAGCAGGAGGAGAAAATGACTCCGGACCACTGTCGTTAGGCATAAGGAGATCGGATACGTAGCTTGTCACGTCCCATGGACAGAAGATCTCCTTTGAACCGATCCTGTACCCGTCGTAGAAGTCCCTGGTCCGGTCATAGAGATTTCCGAGATCGTAGTATGAGAGCATGCTCCGGACCTCATCGGGGGTGAAGCCGAAAGCAGCTGACAGGCTGTCGTTTGGTGTGAGAACCGAGTTCACAGAGTAGTTGTTTAGCCCGGTGAAAATGCCTTCTTTTGTGGCTCTCAGGCATCCTGTCATTATTCCTTTGGAAACGCACTCATTGGATTTCAGTGCCCTGCTGAGCATGGGGCCGATCACCTTGCTCATCTGGCTGTAGTACCCGCCCATGGCCGCTTTCTGAAGCGGCACATCATATTCGTCAATGAGAAGCAGCGGGCTTTTGCCGCAATGCTCGTACAGTGCTCTGCAAAGTATAAACAGCGATGACTGAAGGGTATTTATGGAACTCTCGTTCCCGGAGCATAGATGATCGTGGTCAAGGAGCCTGCTGAATGCTTCTTTCCCCTTTGCCTGCAGAACTTTGCTGTCCATAAGCCAGGTGAAGCGGTAGGCAAGGTCAAATATGGTCTCGCCAAGCTGGTCCAGGGCGTTCCGGAAATCGAGCCCGTCTGTGTCTTTAAGGGAGAGTGAAACGACGGGGTACTGTCCCATGTTCTCCCTGCAGAACTCCTCGTCTTTCATGATATCAAGCCCTTTGAACAGATCCTGCTGCAAAGAGGTGTCACCGGGATTTTCATAGTTCATCTCAAAGAAGTACCTGATGGTGCTCATCATCAGGGTTTTACCGAAGCGCCTGGGGCGCAGCATCAGGAGACGGCTTCCTCTGTAATTGAATATAGTTTTGAGGTACGGCGTTTTGTCAACGTAGTAGCAGTTTCCCCGGATGAATTCCTTGAAAGACTCATTTCCCGGGCTGGGCATAAGATTTTTTGCTGCTGTCATGTGTGTAACCTCATGCATACTTTATTCGATACTTAGGATAGATGATCAGATGATTGTTTGCAAAACATAGGGTATTTTGCTGAAGTCCGCAGAATTGCCTGACGGCAGTTAGGAGGACCGGCTTACCCTGCAGTTCCGGCACTCAAGGCATCCCTCTGGAACAGCTCGGTGCTTTATCAGTTTCCTGAGAAGCAGAAGGTACTTATGGTTGAAGATGCCGTCAAACGAGCACTCCTCAATCTCCGCAGGGCTGAAGTCGCCGCAGCAGGGGAAAAGCCTCCCGTCCGAGAGTATCGCCGTAAAGCTCCAGGGCATGTCGCAGAAGTTTCTGTCAGGAGGAATGAAGAGCCCGTACGAAGGATCGGTCTTTTCCCGGAGCTCCTCAACAACTGTTCTGTCCGCAAAATAAGGCGCGAGCTTCACCTGCACCTGCTCCTTCTGTGCCTCCGCAATAACCCTCAGCATCTCATCAGTCATCTGCCGGTCAGTGACGCCATGGATCTGATGCTCCCTCGACCAGCCGTGCTCGCGGAGCTTTCCGAAGGAAATGAGCTTTATACCGAGTGAGGCGGCAAACTCAGGGAGCGTATGGAGAGTGTCAATGTTCCTGTCGGTAACGATGGCGTAAAGCTCGGTGAAGATGTGTGTGTTTCTTTTCTGAAAGTTCCGGATGTTCCTCTCAAGCGTGCTTAACTTCCCGCCGCGCCTCATTGCCGCATAGGCGCCGGGATCCGCGGAGTCGATGCTCAGAATGAGGGATCTGAGCTTCGGCGTGCCGCAGAGGAGATCTGCCATACCGTCATCAAGCAGCTGTCCGTTCGTGGTGATCTGCAGGATTTCCGCATGCTCTGAAGCGAGGTCCAGGGCATCTTTAAGCCCGGGATAGAGGAGAGCCTCTCCCTCAAGCGAGAAGCTGATGAGCCTGAGCTGCCCGAGCCCTGTCAGTATGTCACGGAGCCTCGCTATCGGGAGCATGCTCACCGTGTTGTGACCGCGCTCCCTGTAGTAGCAGAACGGGCAGTTCAGATTGCACCTCGAGGTGAGCCCGATGCCGAGGGAGTATGCTCCGGGAAGATAGGCTATTTTGTAATTGCTGAGATCGCGCTCCTCCGCGGACAGCGTTTCGTCGATGCTTCCGTTTAACTCTTCAAGATCACGGATGCTGAAAGGAAAAATTGTGCGCATGGCTGTTTACAGAGGCTTTTGGGGTTCTCACATCCTGCAGCAGGGCCGTTTGCAATACCGCATGGGCAGCTTCCGGAGGAAAGGTCTGTCCTGCTGGAACATCATCATTTTATCAGGATCTGCATGGTCTGGGACTGATTGCGAAGACACGGAATGGCCGCAGGCGGCATTTTCTGCTTTCCTATTGAAATAAGGATGTTTTAGGCAAAGAACTGTCTGAAAACTGCTGCGAAAGCTGTCTGAATGTGCCTTTAAAAGCGAGATTTAGACCGTTTACGCCACATTTTGCTTACTGCAGTAGTTCAGCCGTGGTCAGCGTCGCTCCTTACCAAAGTGGGCGTGGATTGAAACGCGGATTGCAGTTTTTCTGTATAAATATCGTGATCTCTGAGCGCTATAATTGTAAACTTGATCACAGTTATTGAAATGCGGAGGCTTACATGCTTTGGGAGAAATGCGAATACAAGATAAGCAAGACAAGAAAGCTCCTGATTGATCACCTTGATCTGCCGGATCACTGCTGCGTGACCTTCATCGGCTCGAACGGCAGCGGCAAGACCAGCCTTGCGAAGGCGCTCTGCGGCGAGCTTCCGCTGGTCTCGGGACAGGCCCCTGAGAAGCTTCCCAGGCTCTCGCGCATCTCCTTCGAGCAGCAGATCTCCCTCATGGAGGATGACTACCAGTACCGCAATACCGATACTGCCTCCAAGAATGAGGAGAAGGGCTTCACCGCAAGGAACGTCATCGGGCACGCCAACGAGGAGCAGCTCCTCGCCATCACCGATCAGCTCAGGATCACCCATCTCCTCGACGAGCCCTACCGCTTCCTCTCGAGCGGCGAGGGACGCAAGGTCCTCATCGCGAAGGCTGTGCTCTCGGATGCCGAGGGCATCATCCTCGACGCTCCGTTCGACGGGCTTGACGTCGGCACCAGGGCGGATCTGATGAGGCTCATCGGGAAGCTCCGCGAGTCAGGACGACTCATCATCCTCATCGTCAACCGCTTTGACGAGATTCCGGAGTTCGCGGACTTCCTGGGACTTATCAGCGACTGCGAGCTCATCAAGGTGGGCGACCACCGCTCGATCATGGCGGATCTCGAGTTCGAGCAGCTCAGGCAGCGCGAGAAGATGAAGAACGCGAAGATGCCGGGAGTCCCCAAGGACTGCGAGAGGCAGCCCCTCCCCGACGGTCCGCTTGTCGTCATGAACGACATTGTCGTCCGCTACGGCGACAGGAACGTCATCGATCACCTCACCATGACCGTTAAGCGCGGCGAGCACTGGCAGATAGTCGGACCGAACGGCGCCGGCAAGTCAACGCTCCTCTCCCTCATCACCGGAGACAACCAGCAGGGCTACGCCAACGATCTCTGGCTCTTCGGCAGGAAGCGCGGCTCGGGCGAGACCATCTGGGACATCAAGAAGAACATCGGCTACATCAGCCCTGACTTCCACCTGAACTACCGCGTCGGCTGCAGCGTCATCAACGTTATCATCTCCGGCTACTTCGACACCATCGGCCTTTATGACCAGCCGGGCGACGAGAAGATTGCGCTCGCGAAGGAGTGGCTGAAGGTCCTCGGCCTCGAGGGGCATGACCATGATCCGTTCAGGGCCCTCTCCTTCGGGCAGCAGAGGCTGGTGCTCATCGCTAGGGCGCTTGTGAAGCATCCTCCTCTCCTTGTCCTCGACGAGCCGCTGCAGGGCCTCGACAACGTAAGCCGCCTGCTTGTCAAGAAGTTTGTCGAGTACCTCATGGGGCAGCATGACACACAGATCATGTTCATCTCCCATCACAGGGAGGATGCTCCGGCAGGCATCACCAACGTCCTTGAGTTTGTCCCGAGGGAGGACAGGCCGGGGAGCTTCGAGTACAGGATCACCGAGCTGAAGCACTGACAGGGGATTTTCTGAGTGAGGATCCGGTTCCGCGAGGGGCCGGGTCCTTTTTTATTTTTAAATTCGTCAGTCAGTGCATGGGGCAGGGCGGTGCAAGGGTCTGGTTTCCTGAATCTGCCTGCCTGAGGGGCGGAGGCCCGGCTTCAGCATGCTCAGTCCTGAAAATCGTAGATTATCGTGTTGATGAGCAGCGACTCGCGGCAGAAGCTGTCGCAGTCCGGGGACTCACTGCTGTCATTGAGATCCGAGATCACCGCGCTGAGGAGCGTGAACCTGCCTGCCTGGGCCGCTGAAGGCATCTTCTCCCTGACGTAGTTCTGTTTCTCCTCAGGCTCTATCTCTATCGGCGCTCCGAGGAACCTGGGCTTCGTGTGAAGCACGTAGAGATCTATGAGGCACTTGACCCTTGAGAGGTATTCCCTCGCCATGACCTTCCAGTTGCCGGAGTCGCTCGCATTGTAGGCGATGGCCCGCATGCCGTTGGCCCGGGCAATGTATACGGCGCGGAGGTTCTGGAACCTCTGTGAGATGATGGTGACGCTGCTCTGCCCGAATACCAGGCTCGCCCTTACGATGGAGTCGAGGGTGCGGAACCCCGCGAAGTCGAATACTATGGCCTTCCCCGGGACTCCGGCGCGGATAAGCGCCCTCCGCATTGCGCGCGGCTCGTTGTACTTGCGGGTTGCGTTGTCGCCAGAGACTATGATCATCGAGACTTTGCCGGCACGGTAGAGCCTTGCCGCCGCGTCGATGCGCTCGTAGAAGTAGGGGTTTATGCCGCCGCCCAGGCTGTAGGGCGTAGTGCCGAGGAGAAGTCCTGCCCTGTTGTAGGGGATGTCGTCAGTGCTGTCGTAAAGGTACTCCCCGGCAGATGACTCAATGAGGAGAGTAGCGAGGACCGTCACAGCCACAACGGCCGCAGCTGATGCTGCCGCCGTGTACAGAACGGTCCTCAGTGCTCTCCGGATAAAGCTCATTCGTTTCACTGGGCGCCTGCCGGGGAGGATCCGGCTGCCTGTGCCCCGCAGCGAAGCGGCTCAGGCGGCGGGGTGTATGTGCACCCGGATCCATTAAGGCAGACGCTATGCCGCATCAGCAGGCGTCAGAGGACGCCGCGGACGTGGGGAGCCTTGCCGAGCGCCTCGTAGAGGCTCCTCAGCTGCTCGTCCGACTCAAGCCTTACCGTGACCTTGAGCGAGACATAGGAGCCGTTCCTGCTCGTATGCTTCTCGAAGGGCCTCAGGATTTCCATGGCAAAGTCATTGACTATCACCGACGTGACTGAATCCTCGAGCTCCGGCCTGTTGCTGCCGAGAACCCTGAAGCCGAACTCGCAGGGAAAATCAAGATACTTTCCCATCTCTGTGCTTATAGCCATAATGAGCCTCGCTTTAAGGGCCGCCATCCTGGCGGCCTTCTGAAAACTTTGGGGGAATTTTAGAGGAAGAGGTGCATGAACCAGTCCCAGATCTTGCCGAGGAACCCGCACTCGTTAATCTCGTTGAGCGCGACGAGCGGATACTCCCCGACCTTTTCGTCACCGCTCTTCACGGTGATGGTTCCGAGCTCGGTGCCGGCCTTTATCGGGGCCTTCAGATCATTGGTCTTCAGGGTGTACTCGACCTGGAACGAGTCTCCCTTGTTCCTCGGCATTACCTCGGAGATGTCCGCGGCAGCGCCGAGCTGCACCTCGTTGGTGTCGCCGTAGTAGACCCTGGCGGTGCCGAGGGCGGTTTTGCCCTTGACCGGAGTGAACCTTCTGTAGAAGTTGTAGCCGTAGAGCATCAGCTTCTTCGCCTCCTGCGCCCTCGCCTTCTCGGACTGCGCGCCGATGATGACGGCGATGAGCCTCATGCCGGGGTTCTCCTTCGAGAGGCCGGAGGCCACGAGGTTGTAGCCGACCTCGGAGAGGTGGCCGGTCTTGATGCCGTCAAACTCCATGGAGGTGTCCCACAGCAGGCGGTTCCTGTTGTACTGCTTGATCTTGTTGAAGGTGAACTCTTTGATGGAGTAGATGCGGTACTCGTCCGGCTCGTCCCTGATGAGGGCGCGGCTCAGAATGCCGAGATCGTAGGCAGTGGAGTAGTGGTTCTCGTCGAAGAGTCCGTGGGCGTTAACGAAATGGGTGTTCTTCATGCCGAGGTAGTCGGCCCACTGGTTCATCAGGTCGGCAAAGGCGTCCTGGCTGCCGGCGATCCTCTCGGCCATGGCGACGCAGGCGTCATTGCCGGACTGGATGATGATGCCGTAGTTGAGGTCCTTCACCGATACGGTGTCCCCGACCTTGATGAACATCTTGGAGGAGTCGCTGTACTTCTTTGACCACGCGTTCTCCGAGATCATGACCTGATCGTCATAGTGCAGGCGCCCGGCCATGATTTCCTGGCCGATGATGTAGGAGGTCATCATCTTGGTGAGCGAGGCAGGGTAAATTCTCTCATGCTCGTTCTGTCCGAGGAGGACGCGCCCGGTCTCGGAGTCCATCAGCATCCAGGCCTTGGCGTTTATTACAGGAGGCTCAGGCATGATGTCGCGCATGGCAGCCGCAGGGTTCGGCTTCGGCGCCGATGAATTCCCCGGAACCGGAGCTGCGCTGTTGCCGGGCCTCGGTGCGGGGGCTGGAGCCTGGCTGTTGCCCGGCCTCGGAGCCGGAGCGGGTGCCGGTGCGGCAATGGCCGAGCACGCGGCTGCGGCGGCTATGAAAAGTCCGATTGTGAAATTTCTGATCCTGTTCATTGGCTATCTGCCCCGGAATATTTTCCTGGGCTCCTCTTTCTGGGCATTACTGGCATTTTATTTTAGCAGATGAAAGGGCGGGCGGCGGGAAAACCGTGACGGATATCTCAGAGAAACGTGTTCTGGTGCAGTGAGGCGTGGATTTTAACGGGGCAGGCCCGGAGAGAGCCTGCCGTTTTTGAGATTACTGCGGATAGACGAGGAACGCGTCGCGGTAGCCGGCGGTCCTGACGGTCTCGAGGATCGACTCGGCCTTCCCGGGGAGGTACGGGCCGCTCGTAAGCTTGTAGGAGGAGTCGCCGTACTTCGAGATCTTCGCGCTGACGCCGGCCTTCTGCCTGATTTCCTTCGCCGCGGTCCAGGCCTTGTCGAGGGAGCTGGTCACCAGGATCTGGACGTTCTTCGAGTGGACTTTCGCGTCAAGCACATCGCCGTTTGCGGGACGCGGCACCTTTATGAGGTCGACCCTCACCATAGCGGTGCCGGGCTTCACGATGCCGAGCTTGAGAGCCGCCCCCTGGGAGAGATCGATGATGCGGTCGTCATGGAACGGGCCGCGGTCATTGACCCTCACGATGAGCTGGCGCTTGTTCTCGAGGTTCGTGATCTTCACGTAGCTCGGGAGGGGAAGGTTCTTGTGCGCGGCGCTGATGCCCATCTGGTCATAGACCTCGCCGTTCGAGGTCTTCTCGCCGTGGAAGCCGGGTCCGTACCAGGAGGCAAGGCCCTCCTCAGAGTAGGCCTCGATGTCAGTCCAGACCTCGTAGCTCTGGCCCTTTACCGTATAGTCCTTGTTGCCTATTCTGCTGTATGGCTCATAGTGCGGTGTCACTCCCTTGACATCCTTGTAGCTGACATAGGGATGAGCCGCATTGTAGAGGAATGACTTGTCATATCCGAGCGAGTAGTTCTTTCTTCTTACAAGAACTTCGGGCTCTGCGGAGGTTCTTGCTGCGGGCCCGGGCGCAGCTGCCTGCTCGGTTGTCGCGCATGAACAGAGGAGACCTGCCGCGGCAGCGCCTGCAAGGAGCGCGGCTGTGAAATTCCTGACTGACATTTATCTTGTTGCTCTCCGGTTCTCTTCATCCAGCCCGGCCCTGATCTTCTCGCTGAGCTGGTAAACCGCCATCGCATAAAGCGGACTGTGGTTGTATCTGGTAATAACGTAAAAATTCTTCGAGACAACATAATAATGCGGGGCTTTCTCGTCTTCAAGACGCAAAAGCTTGACGTAGCTATCAGGATGGAGATTTTTATCCCCTATGGCGGTCACTCCGGCGGCCTTGAGGCGGCTGTAGGGGAGGTCAACCTTCAGCGACTTGTCGAGGAGGAGCGATCCGGGAACGGAGCCTCCCGGCATACCTGCCTCCCATGCGGACTGGCCGTCCTTCACCCAGCCGGACTTCTGGAAATACTTCGCCACGCTTCCTATCGCGTCAACCGGGCTCCTGAAGAGATCGACCTTCCCGTCATGATCGAAGTCCGTCGTGAGGCGGAGGTAGTTTGACGGCATGAACTGGCACATGCCCATCGCGCCGGCGTAGGATCCGAGCTTGTCCCGGTAGCCCCAGCCCTCGCGGTCGGCGAGCTTCACGAAGTTCGCGAACTCGCTCCTGAAGTACTTTCCGCGCTTCGGGTAGTTGAAGCCGAGCGTATAGAGCGCGTCAAGCACCTCGTACTTTCCCATGTTCGCGCCATAGCCGGTCTCGACGCCGATTATCGCGGTGATTATCTCGGGATTCACCCCTGTCTCGCGGTAGGCGTCCTCAAGGGAGTAGCGCCATTCCTTCATGAAGGCGATGCCGTCCCTTATCCTCTTGTCAGTGATGAAGATCTTCCGGTACTCGTACCAGGGCTTCGCCTCGCCCGGCCTGTTCATGGCCTTGATGATCGAGGGTCGGATCCTGGCCTCCCTGTAGGCCTTCTCGAGGCTCTTAAGCGGGACGCCGTGCTCCGCGCTGAGCTCCCTGAGATATGCACGGTCAGCCTCTGTAAGCTCGGCAGACAGGGCTGACGCCGGAAGGACTGCGGCAAGAGTAAGGGCAAGCATTCTGCTGGTGAAGGATTTCAAAAGAGCTTCTCCTCTTTGTGGGTTTGGATCGACATGAGTATGCCGAAGCCGGCGCAGATTGAGACCATCGAGGTTCCGCCGAAGCTTATGAGCGGGAGCGGCACTCCCACGACAGGAAGAAGGCCGCTGACCATGCCGATGTTTATGAAGATGTAGATGAAGAACGTTACCGTGATCGCGCCTCCGAGCAGCTTGCCGAAGGTCGTCGAGGCATGCGCGCTGATGTAGGCGGATCTGAAAAGGACATAGAGGTACATGAACATGAGGAGGACGAAGCCGACCAGGCCGAACTCCTCGGCGAACACCGCATAGGCGAAGTCGGTGTGCCTCTCGGGGAGGAACTCGAGCTTGGTCTGAGTTCCGTTGAGCCAGCCCTTGCCGAAGAGACCGCCGGAGCCTATAGCGATCTTCGACTGGATGATGTGGTACCCGGAGCCGAGCGGATCCGACTCGGGATCCATGAAGGTGAGTATTCTCTGGCGCTGGTAGTCATGCATGAAGAACTTCCAGTGGATCGGGATATACGCGCCGGCCGCCCCGCCGATGAGGCAGATGAGAAGCTTGCTCATTCCGGCGAGGAAAATGACCACGGAGCCGGAGAAGGCGACCAGGACCGCCGTGCCGAGATCCGGCTGTATGACAATTAGTCCTGTCGGGATGAGGACGACAAGGAACGCGAGTATTACGTAGGAGAACCTGATGGGGATTGAGCGCTTCGTGATGAAGGCGGCCACCGCAATCGGCATGATCACCTTGAGGAACTCCGAGGGCTGGAACTTGATGATGCCGAGATCAAGCCAGCGCCTCGCGCCCATGTTGACCGTGCCGAACTTCCAGACGAGTATGAGGAGGAGCACGCACCCGGCGTAGGCAGGGAGGGCCCAGCGGCAGTAGAAGTCCGGCGGAAGCTGCGCGAGGATGAGCATGAAGGTGAGTGCCAGGGCGACATTCCTGAGCTGCCCGAGGAACATGGACATGTCCTGCCCGGACGACGAGTAGAGGTTGAGCATCCCGACGCCTATGAGCACAAGGAGCCCCAGGAAGAGCGGGGTATCTATCTTGATGCCCTTGATGAATCTGAGAAGATTTTTAAGCATTGCGTCTGGACTTTCTTCAGGATAACAAAACGGACAGCGGATCAGCGGAACCCGGCACCATCCGGGCGCACCGGAATTATAACAGATGGAGGAGGGGCGCACTGCCGCGCCTGGCACGGACCAGCCTGCAGTGATTAATGCTCCTCGCCGTTTTCCTCTGTGCCCTCGCCTGCCTCTTTCCTCAGCTTCTCCTCGCGGGCCTTCTCCGTGGCCGGATCAAGATAGGCGTCAAGCATCCTCCGCACGAGCGGAGCTGCGAACCTCGAGCCGCCGCCGAGGTTCTCGAGGATGATGCCGGCAACGACCTTGGGCTGGTCAAAGGGGGCGAAGGCGACGAAGAGCGCGTTGTCGCGGTGCTCCTTCCTGATGGCGTTGGCGTTGTATTTCTGATCCTGCTTGATGCCGATGATCTGCGCCGTGCCGGACTTCCCCGCAGCGACATATCTCGCACCCGCGAAGGCGCGCCTTCCGGTTCCCTCCGGGCCGTTCACCACAAGGTACATGCCCTGGAGGGGAACCTTCCAGTTGAGCTCGCTGTTTGCCTTGATGATGAGGCTTCTGTCAGTGACATTCTGCTCCCTGCCCTCACGCGAGGCCGAGGCGAGCATGAAGTGCGGAACTACGTTGTGTCCGTGCTGGGTGAGAATCGAGTGGGCGCGCACGAGCTGCAGGAGCGTCGTTGTCCAGTAGCCCTGGCCGATGCCGATGGAGACTGTGTCGCCGGGGTACCAGTCCCTGTGGTGCCTCGCGCGCTTCCAGTCCCTCGAGGGGAGGTTGGCCATCGACTCTTCCATGACGTCGATGCCGGAGGGCTGGCCGAAGCCGAACATCGACATGTAGCGGTTGATGCGGTCAATGCCGGAGCGGTAGGCGAGATCATAGAAGAAGGTGTCTGCCGAAATCTCGATGGCGCGGTAGATGTCCATCCAGCCGTGGCCCCACTTCCTCCAGTCCCTGAACTTGTGCGTGGAGCCCGGGAGGGTGAAGTACGGTGCTCCGAAGAACCTCGTGCCGGTCGTCACCATCTTCTCGTTGAGGCCCATGAACGCCATGAGCGGCTTGATGGTCGATGCCGGGGAGTAGTTGCCGACCGAGACGCGGTTGATGAGCGGGCGGTCTGGGTTGTTGAGGAGCTCAGAGTACTCCTTCCTCGTGATGCCCCTCACGAAGAGGTTCGGATCGTAGCTCGGTGACGAGACGCTCGCGAGGATCTCGCCGTTGTTAGGATCGATCATGATGAGGCCGGCCCTCTTTCCCTTGAGGAGCTCGTAGCCTTTCTTCTGGAGGTTCACGTCGATGGTCAGGTAAATGTCGTTGCCGGGCGTCGGCGCGTGCGACTCGATGACCCTGATCTCGCGGCCGCGGTTGTTGACCTCGACCTTCCTGTAGCCTGACTTCCCGTGGAGGAGATCCTCGTAGTACTTCTCGACCCCGAGCTTACCGATGTCCTGGGTTGCCGCGTAGTTCTCGGTCTTCCCCTCGGCGTCGATCTTCTCCTGGTCCTTGGTGTTGATCCTCGCGACGTAGCCGACCACATGGGTCAGGAGATCCCCCATGGGGTAGAAGCGCTTGAGCTTCGGGACCACGGAGAACTCCGGGAAGCGGAAGCGGTTGACGGCAAAGACCGCCATCTGCTTCTCGGTGAGCTTGTCCGTCACCGGGATCTGCTGGAAGGCGCGCCCCTGCCTGATCTGCTCCATGAAGGCCTTCTTGTCGTTCTCGTCGAGCCCGAGGCCGAGCATCCCGTTGATCTCGTCGTATGCCTTCTTTATGTCGTCGGATTTCGAGGGGGTCGCCACCAGGGCGTTGACCTGCCTGTTCTCGGCAAGGAGCACGCCGTTGCGGTCATAGATAAGCCCGCGGTCGGGCGCTATGGGGACAATCTTGATGCGGTTGTTGTCCGACTTGGTCTCATAGGTGGAGTATTCCTGGATCTGCAGCCGGTATTCCCTCACGAAGAGGACGCAGGTCAGGCAGATGATCACGAACATGGAAAAGCACAGGCGGCCGAAGACGGTGTTGCCCTCGTCGTCTGACTTGTCCTTCACCCTGTAGCGCTCCGCCGGCGTCTCCTTGCGGAACAGGGAAAACGGGAAGATCATCGTCTATTCTCGGTGATAGGGGAGTCCTGCGCTGACTGTCCAGGCACGGTACAGGCTCTCGGCCACGAGGACCCTCACAAGAGGGTGGGGGAATGTCAGCGGGGAGAGCGACCAGCTCTCGCTCGCTGCGGCCTTGCACTCCTGTGAGAGTCCCTCGGGGCCGCCCACGAGGAGGGCGATGTCCTGCCCGGAGGCCATCCATCTTTCAAGTGTTTTGCTGAGCTCAGGCGTCGTCCAGCGCTTCCCGGGTATGTCGAGAGTGACGATTTTCGCGCCGTGCGGCACTGCGGCGAGCATTTCCTCGCCTTCCTTCTCGGTAATCCTCGCGATGTCGGCGTTCTTGCCGCGCTTTCCCGCAGGGATTTCCTTTAGAATCAGGGAGCAGTCCTTCGGGAAGCGCTTGCAGTATTCATTGAACCCATCGCTGACCCAGCCGGGCATCTTTGTCCCGACCGCTATGAGATATATCTTCATAAGTGCCGACCGCTCTTCTCCCTTCCGCAGGGTAAAATTTTAACATTTTTGCACCTCATGCGGCGGCCGTCTGCTACACCTCAGGACGGGAACAGAAACACCGCGCAGGGCGCATGCGCCCGGGAGGGAACGGGGAGATTTCCTTTCACTGCCGGGAGCCCTGGTATTTTGTCCCAAAACGGCGGGGGATAAATGGAGCAGTGCCGCAGATTTGCAAGATGGGAATTTAGGCTGGTGCCCTATTCAGAAGATTACGCTTCATGGCTGTCCGGTACCGGTATCTCTGGAGATTGACCGGGCAGACTCAAGATGAAAAACTCTGACATTTCTGTGATCTGGTTCTCGTTTTTTTTTGAGTCTGTAAGAAACTGCCGTGCGTCACAAATATTCGTATTTTTGTGGCTAATGAATACCGTTTTATCGCAGGACAGTTTCCTGTTCATTCTGCAGGGTCAGTGGCAGAGCGGTGTATTTCTTTACAAGTGTAAATTTAGGGAGCAGCTGATGGCATCATATGTTGAGAGTTCTTTGACAACCGGAGAGAAAGTAGAGCAGAGGGCGCAGATTACCAAAGTGATCTATGTTCGCCCGGTATTCTGGTTGGTGGTTGCCGTTTTGTTTTGTTTGGGAGGCTTGGGCATTGTCCCTGTTGCGTTATTCATTGTAACCGCAATCTCTCTTATCCGCACATTCCTGGTGGTTTCAACCACAGAACTTGCTGTAACTAATAAAAGAGTGCTGGCCAAGTTCGGCATTATCAAACGCTCCACCATAGAACTGAACCTTACTTCAGTTGAGAGTGTCAATCTGGAACAGGGCATTCTCGGAAGAGTGCTTAACTATGGCTCTCTGGTGTTCAATGGCACAGGAAGTTCAGGTGTGCCGGTTCCCTATATCAGCCACCCGCTTGAATTCAAGAAATTAGTGCTTGAGAAGTAGGGCGAGATCATATATGACAGGAATTGACTTATTACATAATTTGACTTATATCAAAAATTAT
>DEHC01000049.1:0-36579 GCA_002351705.1 Gammaproteobacteria bacterium UBA2810
AGTATAGCTGAATTATACGGTTCTCATGCTCCTTTTGCAATTTATTTATTAAGAGTTCCTGAGCCTTAACCCTCTCTACGGCACTCTGCTCGGATATACCGAAGATGAGATAACGCAATATTTCGGAGAGCACCTGAGAGCCGCAGCCGCATCAATCTTCAAAATAAGCTCCGATAAAGTAACGGACATACAGCTCAGCCAGGTTATGGATGAGCTCAGGAGACATTACGACGGCTACTGTTTCGACAAAAAAGCATCTGTACACGTATACCAGCCATGGTCAGTGCTGCAGTTCCTGTCGCCTGATGGCTGTCATGAGTTCTCTGACTACTGGTTTCAGGACAGCGGAATGAGTTCTCTCCTCGATAATTTTGTCAGATTCACCGGCGGAGTAACCGCCGGTGACTGCAGCACTCATTCCATCGACTGGAACAGCTTCGTGATGAACACTGATCTGAACAGCCCGTCAAACCGTCTGGCCATCCTTACCCAGTGCGGGTACTTCACCATCAAAAAAAACACGGACAAACGTGTCCGCGTCGGGCTGCCGAATCTGGAGCTGCGCCATGCCTGGGCATATCTCCTGAGCAACAGGATCCGTGACGCAAACCACATACCCGATGAGTTGACCGACAGTGTAGATGACGCCTCCCAGGTTCTGCGCAAGCCTGATTTTTCCGTGGAGGAACTTACTGTATTGTTCAATGGCATCTATAAGGTTCTGAACAGCAAAAACAAAATTGAAACCGAATACGCGGCATGCAACACTCCGGCGCTTTACTGCCTTGGGTCAGGTTATGACGTCAGAACCGAAGTGCCGGAGAAAGGAGGCCGGGCTGATCTTACTTTTGAATTTATGGATCGCCGGATAATTATCGAAATGAAATGCGTCCGGGAAGGCGAATTAGCGGAAAGGAAGCTCAGTGAGGCAGAATCGCAGGTTCTGGCACATGATTGCGGCTGCTATATCCCGGTCAAGCCGCTCCGCAGGTTCGCCATGGTTTTCTCCGTTCCGCTTCAGAAAATCGTGCCGGCAAAGGAAATAGATGCCGGCTGATCCAGGAAAGCAGCCAGGAAATGGGGCGGGCAGGTCCTGCTTTGCCGTTTTCCCTTAATCTGCCCTTATTTTTGCAGTTTTCGCTTAATTTTGACTTTTTTTTAAGGGAAAAGTCTCACCCTCTGAGGGAATAACGCCTGTCAGGAGGAGATTTCCGGCAGCGGGCGGTGATTGTGCTGGCCTTGACAGGTACCGCAGCTCTAGTGCTTAATACCCGGCGGCAGGCAAAGACAAATGTTACACTGCTGTCCGGAAATTCTTTAAAGGCTGGGCGCATGATGAAAAAATTACCTATAGGCAAACAGTCATTTGACGCAGTCAGAGCCGGAGATATGGTCTACGTCGACAAGACAGACATCATCTTCCGGATGATTCAGAACCTTGACCAGTGCTTCATCTCGCGCCCGCGGAGATTCGGCAAGAGTCTTCTGGTATCAACACTGGAAAGCCTCTTCTCGCGCGGCACGGAAATGTTCAAAGGCCTTGCGATCGAGAAGCTCTGGACTGATGTGAAGTACAAGGTCATGCACCTTGATTTCTCGTACATCAGCTGCAGGACAGCAGATGAATTTGATGCAAAGTCCAGAGAATTGTTTATGGGAGAGCTCAGAAGACTCTGCTTTCCCCCGCAGATCATAGAATCCTGCAGCAAATGCAGTGATCTTGCGATGATGGCAGCCCGGGCTTTCAGTGCAATGGAGCTCAATTCTCTTGTTCTGCTGATTGATGAATACGATTCTCCCTTAAATCTCAATCTGCAGGACAAGACTGTTTTCGAGGGGATCAGATATAAGATCCGCGCATTCTACGCCGCCATCAAGGCAAATGAGGGAAATTTCCGCTTTGTCTTTGTCACCGGGGTCTCGCGCTTCAATAAGGTCGCGCTGTTCAGTGCCGGCTCAAGCATTCAGGACCTGAGCCTTAACCCCTTATACGGCAGTCTTCTGGGATACACAGAAGATGAGATCAGGCATTATTTCGGAGAGCACCTGAGAGCCGCGACCGCATCAATCTTCAAAATAAGCTGCGATGAGGTGACTGACTCACAGATTGAACAGGTTATGGATGAGCTCAGGAGACATTACGACGGCTACTGTTTCGACAAAAAAGCATCTGTACACGTATACCAGCCATGGTCAGTGCTGCAGTTCCTGTCGCCTGATGGCTGTCATGAGTTCTCTGACTACTGGTTTCAGGACAGCGGAATGAGTTCTCTCCTCGATAATTTTGTCAGATTCACCGGCGGAGTAACCGCCGGTGACTGCAGCACTCATTCCATCGACTGGAACAGCTTCGTGATGAACACCGATCTGAACAGCCCTTCAAACCGTGCTGCCGTTCTGACCCAGTGCGGGTACTTCACTATCAAAAAATCCACTGATAAACGTGTCCGCGTCGGGCTGCCGAATCTTGAGCTGCGCCATGCCTGGGCATATCTCCTGATCAACAGGATCCGTGACGCAAACCACATACCCGATGAGTTGACCGACAGTGTAGATGACGCCTCCCTGGTTCTGCGCAAGCCTGATTTTTCCGTGGAGGAACTTGCCGTACTCTTCAATGGCATATATAAAGTCCTGAACAGCCGCAACAAAATCTTGACCGAGTACGCGGCATGCGACACTCCGGCGCTTTACTGCCTTGGGTCAGGTTATGACGTCAGAACCGAAGTGCCGGAAAAAGGAGGCCGGGCTGATCTTACTTTTGAATTTATTGATCGCCGGATAATTATCGAAATGAAATGCGTCCGGGAAGGCGAACCGGCAGAAAAGAAGCTCAGTGAGGCAGAATCGCAGGTTCTGGCACATGATTACGGCAGCTATGTACCGGCCAAGCCGCTCCGGAGGTTCGCCATGGTTTTTTCCGTTCCGCTTCAGAAGATCGTGCTGGCAAAGGAAATCGAGGCCGGCTGATCCCCTGAAGCTGCATGGGAGAGGGGCGGGCAGGTCCTGCTCCGCCGTTTTCCCTTAATCTGCCCTTATTTTTGCAGGTTTCGCTTACTTTTGAACATTTTTTAAGGGAAAAGTCTCCCCCTCTAAGGGAAAGACGCCTGTCCCGGGGACCCAGGCCTCCGGTGTATCTCCCGAAATAGCGAGCCTTTCCTCCAGATTCCTGTATGCCGCCAGGATTATTCCCAGAAAGTACCTGACGAAGGGCTCCGGATCCTCCGTTCCCTCATGCCAGCCTTTCTCTGAGGCTGAGAGCGCGTTGTAGTAAAGCTCACCGTCCTTAAGGATCCTCTCTTCGATCGTGATGTACCGACCAACGGAAAAGCTGTTCCTGAGGAGCAGGAGCATGGTGAGCAGGCGGCTCATCCGGCCGTTCCCGTCATTGAACGGATGGATGCAGAGGAAGTCGTGGATGAAGACCGGGATCGCTATGAGCGAATCGATCTCATCGTCCTGTGTCACGCGGCCGTACTCGGTGCAGAGGTTCGAGAGCGCCTCCGGAGTCTCGAAGGGCGACGGCGGAGTAAAGAGCGTCTCGGTGTGCCCGTCAGGACAGGCGGCGCTGATGTAGTTCTGCACGCTTTTGGTCTTTCCGGCCCACGTGGCTCCGGTGCGGCCGTAGAGGATTTTGTGGAGCTGCAGGATGTAGTTGGGAGTCAGGGGGATCGCGTCAAAGCTCTCAAGAATGACGTCAAGCGCGTCGGCGTATCCCGCAATCTGCTCCTCGGCGCTGCTCTGCGGCTCATCCTTTCCATTCGCAATAAGCCTGATGCGCTCATCGGGGGCAGTGATGCCCTCGATGGCGTTAGATGCCCTGATGCTCTTGAGCCTTGCTGACCGGGCAAGTGCCTGGAGCTTGTCTTCTTTCTCCTGCAGGAGCGGCTCAGTCCTCTGGGCTGCGGCTGAGACTGAGCCCGCAAGCCTCTCCATTTCCGGATACCAGCGCCTCTCTTTGAGTGCTGAATAGCTGAAAGTCCTCAAGATCCACCTCTGTCTGTGCTTCCCGGATTATGGCAGAAATCAGGTTAGAAGGGGATGACGGATGGGCATCAGCATTCCAAGCTTCGGATGCTGCACCGGCAATCCGGATGATCTCTGATGTGATTTTGACCGGTTTTCTGAAAAATTATGTCTTTGAATAGGGATTTTTGTGATATGCGTCACATTTTTTTTTGTGGGGCCTGATAAGCTGTGAACATAACCTGATTCAGGAGGCATTTGATTATGTCATATAGGGAAGACTGTGATCTTGAATTTCTGTCCCAGGTCAAATCAGAGGATTTGAATGACCTGGTTCATCTGCTGATTTACGACAAAGACGGACTAAAACGATTCAGTGAAGAGCTGTCACTTCGGGATTCCTATATACGGTACAATCCTGATCATCATCAGTATTGGAAGGATATTGCCGGTGAGCTTCAGTGTTATGGCGCAAATTCAATCCTGACAATTTTCAGGGGCGGCAAGGGAGTTCTCTACCGGGAAATACTCTGCGATGTATGCGACGGCATGAAAGTCGAGTACGAGAAGGGTGCCCGCATAGAAAAAATTGAAGACAGCATGCTCATGGAAATAATCCGGAGAAGTTTTGACAAAATGTCTTCGGATGACATGAAGGATTTGGCCAAAACGTTAGGCCTGAAGGACTGGTCTTCAGTAACTCCCCAGGTGCTTACCGGTGCCATTCAGGCAATGATAGCGGCAGGCGGCTTCGCGTCGTATCAGATAGCTGTAATCGTTGCCAATGCGGTGTGGAAAGCACTTTTCGGCGCCGGACTTTCTTTCGCGACCAATGCCAGCATAACGCGCGCTCTCTCTATTTTTGCCGGCCCGATCGGATGGATTATCACCGGCCTGTGGACTATTGTCGATATTGCTGGCCCCGCGACAAGGGTTACTATTCCTGCCGCTTTCCTGATTGCTCTGCTGAGAAGAAAAGTTAAAGCCGGCGACAACGGCACCGGTAATCCTTCTCAGGCTCCGAAAGTTCCGTCACCACATAATGATGGCGGCGGGGCCAAAAATGTGCTCTATTATGATGATGACTGAGCCTGACGGCAATCAGTTAAAATTGAAGTGACAAGGGGCGCATGGGTGCGGCCCCTGCAGGGCAGACTGGTTCTCCCGACCGGCATTTACGTGTGAGCTGTCTGGTTCTGCTGTGATTTGCTCATGTGAGGCATTTGCTATGGATAACAACTCATCCGGCAGCAGTGAAGGGTCTTTCAGGCAGGACGCAAGAGATGCATTGGACAAGGTCCTGAGAGAAAAGCAGCCATTGTCTGGAAAAGTAGACATCCACCAGGATCCCGGTGTGAATATTACGTTTAAAGACTGGCTGCGGGTCGGAGGAAAGCTTGCCAGGAGGCGCTGGGAGAGGCTTACGGGCAAACCAGGCAGCCGCCAGTAATTCAAGCGGCCTGTTACACGTCCTGCCGGAAGGGAGTCATGCTTCTTTCCGGCCCTTTTGCTTATTTCGCCTTCAGCTCCAGAAGCTTGTCCTTCGCGCTCTGATACCCCTGGGCAGCGGACTTGCGGTACCATTTCACAGCCTCATTCATGTCCTGCCTCACTCCCGCCCCGATCTCGTACATCATGCCGAGGCTGAACTGTGAGGCGGCATTGCCGAGCTGGGCGCCCTTCCGGTACCATCTTACCCACTCCGCCATATCCTGTTTTTCCCCGCGGCCCATTGTGATCATGCTGCCGAGGCCGAACATGCCTTCGGCATTTCCCTTGTCAGCAGCTTTCCTGAACCACCTGACAGCCTCGGAGTCATCCTGAGGGGCGCACGTGCCTTTCAGGTATGCCAGTGCCAGGTTCTGCATGGCTTTATCGTTGCCTGTGCCGGCGGATTTGCGGAACAGCCTCATGGCCTCATCGCAGTCCTGGCTGACGCCGATGCCCTTGTCGTAAAAGAGGGCGAGATTGTTGGCCGCCTCGTCATTTCCCTGCTTCTCGGCCTCGCGGTACCATTTCACTGCCTTCACGGCATCGGTCTTCCCGCAGCTTTCTGATGTGTAGAAGATGCCCAGGTTGAGCTGTGCCGAGTCATTTACCTGCTCAGCGGACTTCAGGAGCCATTTCTCTGCCTCTCCGCAGTTCTTCCAGTCGCCCTCTCCGTTGCCGTACAGCACGCCGAGTGCGCCCTGTGCCGAGGCATCACCCCGCAGGGAGGCCTTCCGGAGCCACTTCTTGGCCTCGCTGAGATTCTTCCTGACTCCCAGACCATGGTAGTAAATGATGCCCAGCTGGTACTGGGCCTCGGCTTTGTCCTTGTTGGCAAGGCATGATGCCATGACGGACTTCCGGTAGGATTTGTCCCTGCCAAGTCTGCCGGAGTCAAAGAGGAAGCAGTCATCTGCATGTGTGTGGAAAGAAAAGCGCTGCGGCTGATGCAAGGAATTCTAAGGAAAGTCGCATATATTTCTCCATACAGGAACGGTGCGATCACGCATGCAGCAAAGCGGCATATTATCCCGCTATGGGTAGGTTTCCCTTGATTTTCATCACGTTTTGGAGTATAAATAGCGGCATTCTGTTTTCTCTCCGGACCTGGCCTTCCGGAGCAGGAATACTCGAGTGTTTTTAAGTTTTGGAGTTTTTCATGTCTAGAGTTTGTGAAGTTACCGGCAAAGGCGTTGCTGTCGGCAACACCCGTTCTCATGCAAAGAACGCGACCCGCCGCCGCTTTCTGCCGAACCTGCACAGCCATCGTTTCTGGGTAGAGTCCGAGAAGCGTTTCGTTACTCTCCGCCTTTCCACCCGTGCTATCCGCACTGTGGACAAGGTCGGCATTGACGCAGTCCTCAAGGATCTGCGTGCCAAGGGAATGAAGATCTAAGGAGGAAATTATGGCAAAGGCAGGACGCGAAAAGATTCGTCTTAATTCTTCGGCTGGCACCGGTCATTTCTACACCACCACCAAGAACAAGCGCAAGACTCCCGGCA
Source organism: Gammaproteobacteria bacterium UBA2810 (assembly GCA_002351705.1). Taxonomy (GTDB): domain Bacteria; phylum Pseudomonadota; class Gammaproteobacteria; order Enterobacterales; family Succinivibrionaceae; genus UBA2810. Next base: position 6,958 of record DEHC01000049.1, read on the forward strand.
AGCTTGAAATGATGAAGTTTGACCCGGTTGCGCGCAAGCACGTAATCTACAAGGAAGGCAAGATCAAGTAATCTTGCCCCGCTGCGGCGTCATCGCCGCGGCAGGTACTTGTTTAAGACCCGGGCAAAGTCCCGGGTTTTTTTATATATGCGCACGGGAGGCATCTGAGCGTGTCTCCGCTGCTGCGCCCGGCCGCACTGGCCTTTCTGGGGGATATGAGATGCCCGAGCTTCCCGAGGTTGAGGTAACGATAAAGGAGCTGAAGCCGAAGCTTGTCGGCAGAAGCATAACGAGAATCGACGTGAGGAACCCCCGCCTCCGCTTCCCGATCCCCTCTGAGATACAGGAAATCGCCGGCGCCTCGGTGGAGTCACTGGAGCGGCGCGCCAAGTACATCTATATGCGCACTGACCATGGCACGGCCGTGGTGCACCTCGGCATGACCGGGCATCTCTCGGTTGTGCCTCCAGAGAAGGAGATCGGGAAGCACGATCACTGGGACATGCTGCTCTCTGACGGCAACATCCTTCGCTACAACGATGTCCGCCGCTTCGGGGCGCTCCTCTGGACGAAGGGCGATCCCGCGGAGCTTGCGCCTCTCCGGGACCTCGGCCCAGAGCCGCTCAGTGACGCCTTTAATCCTGAATACCTTGAGAAAGCCCTCGCGAAGCGGGTTCTCGCCATCAAGTGCGCTCTCATGGACAACCGCATCGTGGTGGGGGTCGGCAACATCTACGCGAACGAGTCGCTGTTCCGCGCGGGGATTGACCCGAGGCGGGAGAGCGGGAGCATCACCGCTGAGGAGTGCGGGCGCCTTGTCGCTGTCATCAAGGACGTCATCAGCGAGGCGATTGAGAGCGGCGGCAGCACGATAAAGGACTTCTACACGCCGGACGGGGAGCCCGGGTATTTCGCGCAGAAGCTTGAGGTCTACGGAAGGACCGGCGAGCCCTGCGTGAAATGCGGCACGCCGATTGAGGCTGTGAGGCTCGGGCAGAGAAGCACGTTCTTCTGCCCGAAATGCCAGAAGTAGGCTCAGACTGAGGCGGCTCTTTCCTGCCGCTTCCTCTCAAGAAGATCACGGATGAGATCGCGCGATCCAGCGGGCACGAACTCCCCGATGTCGCCGTGATGGAAGGCGATGTCCCTCACAAGGGTCGATGAAATGTACGCGCAGCCGCTCGAGGCGGGGAGGTAGATGATCTCCATGCTGGGGAGCATGTCGCGGTACATTCCGGCGAGCTGGTACTCGTAGTCGAAGTCCGCGGCGCTCCGGAGTCCCCTTACGAGCACATGCGCGCCCTTCTCCCGGAGGAAGCTCACGAGGAGCCCCGAGAAGCCCTCGACCTCAATGTTCTCAATTCCTCTGAACGATGCCTTGCAGATGTCGATCCTCTCGTCGAGCGTGAAGATCGGGTGCTTACCGGGGCTCGCGGCTACCGCGACCAGCACGCGGTCAAAGAGATCCGCCGCCCGTGAGATGATGTCGTAATGGCCCTTTGTCAGGGGATCGTATGTTCCGGGTATTACCGCAAGCTTCATCTGCTGCCCTTAGTGTGGTTGAGGTTGGTCTCCGGCCTGCGGTCCTCTGTCCGGCCGGTGCTTCTCTATTATAAAGGTATAAGGCGCCTTTGAGGTATCTTTGTATACGAGCTGATGCCCCATGTTGCGGCAGAGCGCCGGCACGTCCCAGGTGACCGATGGGTCATCGCCCGTAACCTTAAGCTTCGCGCCGTCCGGGAGCTTCCGGAGCCCGCGCCTTATGAGCATCAGGGGCTCCGGGCATTTGATGCCGCAGGCGTTGAGCTCCGCGTCAGCCTCCGGCACCTTAAGAGACGAGTCCACAGCGCCTCCCGGCCTCCGCAATCTTCTCCTTCACCATCTCGCAGGTGATTCTCTCCATCGCACGGGGCGTTTTGACACGTGTCCGCCATGGGAGTGTCTCTGCGGGCTTTCCGTACTCGGCCTCGGCGAGCTCCTTCCAGACGCTCACCGAGAGGCTTCTGTCGCGGTACGGTCCGACCCGCTCTATATTGTGCGCGGCGTAGAGGCCTATCACGGGGATGTTGAGGGCCGATGCCATGTGGACGATGCCGGTGTCGGGGGAAAGCACCGCTCCGGCGCGGGAGACGAGCTCCCAGAGCCCGCGGAGCGAGGTCTTCCCGGTGAGATCGAGGGGATTCTTAAGCTTTGAGGCGATGAGAGCAGCTGCTGATTTCGTGCGGCTGTCATTGCCGCCTGTTACCGCGCAGCAAAAGCCAATTCCCTCGGCGTACGCGGCGCACTCCGCGAGCCTATCGGCCGGCCAGTCCTTCTCCGCCTTGCTTGTAACAGGGTTTATAAGGAGGAGCGGGGCGGTGACGCCTTTGAGAAGCTCGTTCACCTCAGCCGCGGCCTTTTCGTCAGGCGGGAGCGTGAGGCTGCCGTCCGTCGTTATCTCTGTTCCGGCGAAGTCGCTCATGAAGGCGAGGAAGCCGTCGAGGACATGGGGTGAGGCGGGGGACTTCACCTTGCGGTTCGTGAAGAGGAACTGGAGATCCTTCGCGCGCACGGAGTCGAAGCCGTACTTTGCTCCCGCCTTTATCCCGAGTGTGAGGAGCCCCGCGCGCATGGCGCTCTGCATGTTGAGGACCGCGTCAAAGCGCTCTCCCTTAAGATCACGCCAGATTTTCCGCATGCCGGCAAAGCCCGTCTTCTTGTCGTAGATGACGAGCCTCAGCCAGGGGACGGAGCTGAAGAGTGAAGCGGAGGCGGGGCCTGTGAGCCAGGTGATGCTGACATCAGGGCGTGCCCTGTGGAGAGCCGCCAGGGAGACCATGGCGTTTACCGTGTCGCCGATTGCCGAGAGGCGGACAGCGCATATTCCAGTCATTGTATGAAGTCCGGTTTTTCGGGGATTATATCAGCTGCCGGGAGACGCGGGGAGGAGCGGAGAGGGACTCTTCGCGGAAGGCGGCCCGGAGGGCACCGCGCGGATCCCGGCGCAGGTCTTTTCCGGTCTGCGCTGTCAGCCTGAGAGCCTTTCCGGCCTCAGGAAGAGCAGTCCTCATTTAAGAAAGTATGAAAAATGACCTGTTATGACATATTTCCCATCATTAAAATTTGACCTGGCAGTCTTTTAGTCCCATGATTAAAGTATGAGGCAGGACGCTTCAGATGTGTCCTGTCTCTCTGCCGGAGCGCAGAACTCCGGCTATTGCAAAGAGGAGAACATTATGACTGAAACTGCTGACTCTATCTTCCTCGGCGACAGGCTCTGCAGCGCCTGGGAGGCTGCAGAGTGCTTCAGGGGAAAGGAGGTGAACGATCTCTCCGACAGGTTTGGGATCAGCATCTACGCCGCAAGGGTCAGGGAGGCTGAGGGCTACGGCGATGTATATGTCTTTGTGGCTGGCACGCAGAGCCTCAGAGATGCGTACATCATCATCGATCCGGATGTGCTCGCGGGGCTCAGGGAAAATCCGAAGGCCATGAGGCGGGCATCTGAGATGATCTCCAGCAAGTGTGAAAACATCAAAAGGTTACCCTGCTATGAACGCCCGACCTTATACGGTCATTTGAACGTTGCGTCCGCGCTTGAGGGCGGCCGGCTCCCGGACTTTTTCAGGCGCCGGTTCGGGAAGGATAACAGCGATTTTATCAGGATCTGAGCAGTAAGCTGCGCAGGGCGGCAGAGCCGGGGAATAAGGTATATCCCGGCTTTTTTTGCGCGTGCCGGAGAGTGCTTGCCGGAGAAGGGATTAATTACGGGAAATCCGTTTTTAATCTGTGGATCTGGTCTCTTTTGGCCGGAATTTTCAGATTATCTACAGGAAATCCGTTTTTAATCCCGAGTCTGCCAGAAAACTGCCCGGTGCTCAAAAGCGCAAGGCCCAGTCACGAAAGACAGCGAGACAGTTCATGGACAAAAATTGCCTGGCTTTTAAGGTTTTCAGCAGACTGCTGATGCGCTGCCTGTTCTGATAGAATGAGGATGTTCCTGACAGATTCACACACATCTATGTTGTCAGGGATGCAGTCCTAAAGATGCAGGGGGATACATCATGACGGAGAAAAATCAGAATCAGCCGCGGCTCGTGCCGAAAGCAGGAGATGAGGATTTTGTGACTTTCCGCGAAAACGGGATCTACTATGTCGACAAGACACAGTACCTGAAGCCACTCTTCGCGGGCACAGACAGCCGCTTCCTGCTGCTCCGCCCCAGGCGCTTCGGGAAGACCCTGACCATGAGCACCCTCCGCCGTTTCCTTGAGATGGACTACCGGAATCCAGGCGACACCTCGAGGCAGCAGGAGCTCTTCCGGGGACTTAAGGTAACGGAGGACCGTGAGTTCTGTGAGGAGCATATGGGGCGGTATCCGGTGGTATCACTCTCGCTTAAAGGTGTTAAAGGTACCGGTTTTGTTGAAGCTTACCGCAGCCTGGCAGGTACCATATCAAAGCTGGCGCAGGATTTCCGCTGGCTGGACGGCCCTGAGCTTGAAGAAGATGAGCGTGATTTTTTAAACATGCTTATTAAATACAAATATTTGAGGGATCCGGCCTGCATAGACTATGTGGGGCAGTCACTGTCTTTCCTGTGCCGGCTTCTCCGGAAACGCTTCAGCAACGGCCGCAAGCCTGTGCTGCTGGTTGACGAGTACGATGTCCCTCTGCAGAAAGCTGCCGTGGGCGGGTACTATGAACCGATGAGCGAGTTAATCGGATCGCTGCTTGGCGATGTGCTCAAAACAAATGATGACATCTGCAAGGGGATTCTGACAGGATGCCTCCGCGCAACCAAGGAAGGGATATTCACAGGGCTCAACAATCTGAGCATTGACACCGTGCTTACGAGGAGAAGCAGCCTCTGCACAGCCATCGGATTTACTCCGGCTGAAGTCAGGACCATGTTTGACTACTACGGTCTCGGGAAATTCTATGAGAAGGCGAGGGAATGGTACGACGGCTACTGCATCGGCGGAGAGGATCTTTTCTGTCCATGGGATGTCGCGAGCTACGTGGAAGCGCTCAGCGATGATGCTGATCCGGATACACTGGAGCCTGAGTCCTACTGGAACAACTCAAGCAACACTCCTGTCATCAGAGAGCATATGCCGCATCTTAACTCTGATGACGCGGATCGCATGGAGGTGCTGCTCGCGGGCGGCAACATAGAGGCAGAAGTCGATGAAGGAATGAGCTACGGCACGATCTCTATGAATAATCTTAGCTCCTCCCAGTTCTGGAACATCCTGCTTTATACCGGATATCTCACTCTGGCAAAAAGGGGATCCAGGCGCACGCATGAGCTGCGCATACCGAATGAGGAGGTCCGCAGCTGCTTCAGGTACAACATCAGCGGCTATTACAAGGGCAAGAGTGAGTATGTAACACTCGCCAGAAAGCTGATCGATCAGCTCCTCGCTGGTGATGCAGTGAACGCGGCCAGATCGCTGCGCACTCTTCTCCGCGGCTTTGTCTCGCTCCGGGACAATGCCACCAAAGCCCCGCACGAGAATTTTTATCACGGCTTCCTGAACGGCCTCCTGGCTGCGGCAGGGGATAATATCAGCGTTTTCAAATCACAGGCTGAGGCCGGCAGCGGCTATGCGGATATCATTTTCAGCTCATACGATGAATCGTCTGCTGTGGTGATTGAGGTCAAATACGCGTCAGATGCCAAAGCAGGACTTCAGGATCTGGCGTCCAAAGCCATCGCGCAGATCGAGGAGAAGGGGTACGCGGCCGGGCTCTGCAGCGAAGGATCTGACAGAGTGATTGAATGCGGAATAGCCTTCCGCGGCCGCAACTGTGCGGTCAGGTGCAAAGAGCTGCTTCCTGAGGTCGATGAGGAATGAAATCCTGCCCGGCACACGGACAGGGCGGCAACGCCCTGGACACCGCGCCTGACGGAGCGGAGTCCCACCGCGGAATCTGCCGAGGCAGGGACCTGACACAGGCCTTTGAGAGCGGCGTGTTCTCAGAGAGCGTCGCTGACGGCACATTCCGTGACATTTTCCCGGGCGACTTCATTGTGAGGCAGGCGGCTGTCCCTGACATCAGGCGCAATGGCGAGGTAGTGATTCCGGGGAGGGAATACACGGTAAGGTTCATCATCGCGGACCTTGATGCGGCACTGAGCAGCGGCTCCGGGGTGACAGCCCATCATGCGGTCATCGTGCCGGAGAATCCGCCTTTTGAGGCGTACATGAATCCGGATGAAACGACTGAAGGCGGCTATGCCGGGTCCTTCATGCGAAGAAATGTCATGCCCGCCTTTGCCCGCGGGCTTGAGGGCGCCTTCGGTCAATCACACCTGCTTTGCTTCAGAGCGGACGGTGAGTCATGCGCATGCAGGCTGATGACGCTTTCAATGGTGTTCGGGGAGTCGCTCCCGGGGCCGTGGGTCTGGTCTGACTTTGAGAGGGACAGTTTTTGGGGCGCCTCGCAGCTTGCCGCATTCCGCCTTAATCCTGTCCTCCGCGGCAGGGGCATGTTTTACTGGCTGAGCGATGTCTCCCGCTATACGCTCTTCGCGCATGCCGCCGGCGTCGGCTATGAGGTCTTTGCCGGAGCTGATGACGTGTGGCTTGAGAGCGGGGTACGGCCCTTCGCGCTGCTCGTCTGATCGTAAGCGTGGAGTACGGCACATCCTGGTTTCACACTGGATTCTTCAGCATGAGTCAGCCCTCGTGCGTGAAAGCTCCTGAAGCTCAATGCTCTGCTGATGAGAGGCACTGGTGAGGGGAGGGCATGGGGAAGCAGGGTGAGCCGAGGCATGGCTCTTTGGGTTAACTACGGGAAATCCGTTTTTAATCCGGGGATCCAGCCTCTTTTGACCGAAAACCATGGATTAACAACGGGAAATCCGTTTTTAATCCTGGGATGTCCGTTAAACCCGCCATGATCGTGCCTTTTGCCCGGGAACTGACTGCCTGAGGCATTCTATCCTGTGCATCTGTCAGCCAGCCTGTGGCTGCTGCCCTGAAACTGGCTGCATCCTGTCATTCTTTGCTGTATAACTCCTGAGAACTACTCCCCCAGGCCTCTGCGGTATTCCGCACGCAAACTTGGGGGCCTCCTCACGCATCATGCCTCCTGAAATCCCTTGCCTGAACATCTGAGACATCCTGAATCCCCTCCTGCAGAGAAAAGTGAACCGGGTAGTGTCACTACCCAGTTGCATCCCGGCTCTGATGAGGTGTTTCTCCGGAGCAGGATCAATGCGTACGCGCTCTGGGACAGTGGCTTACCTGACTCCTTTGAGACCGGCACGGTGAGGGGGCTCAGGCAGATCCACCTCGCGCTCTTTGGCGGGCTCTATGATTTCGCGGGAGAGAGCCGGATCCTCAACATCGCGAAGGGCGGATTTCAGTTCGCTATGGCTGAGTACCTGGAGAAGTCGCTTTCCGTTATTGAGAGAATGCCTGATGAGACCTTCTGTGAGATCGCGGATAAGTACATCGGGATGAACGTCACGCATCCCTTCATGGAAGGGAACGGCCGGTCAGGAAGGCTGTGGCTTGACGCGATGCTGCGGAAGCGTCTGGGGCTCACACTGGACTGGAGCAGGATAGGGAAAATGGAGTATCTTCAGGCGATGGCGGAGAGCGTCTCGGACGGCAGCCGCATAAAGAGCCTCCTCCATGGCGCCCTGACTGACAGAGTGAGTGATCGAGGAATGTTCCTGAGGGGCATTGACTGCTCCTCACTATGAGGAGCCCTGAGCCGCTGGCTTTTCAGCGGGGACTGCCTCTGACAGACAAATCTGTCTCTGGGTTATACTGACCCGGTTCCGGTGCAGGAGAGTGCGTGACTGTTTCCGGATGAGAGCAGACTATAGCGGGATCCTTTCCCTTTGGAGATTGTATGGCATCAGTTAAGCGCGACGGAGATCGCGTGATTATCTTCGACAGCAGCATCCTGAGCGAGTGCACCAAAGAGATGTTCGATCCCTCCTGGTGGGAGAAGAGGGGGGATATTCTCGGGCACTCCTCCGGGCGCGGGAAGGCCTGGTTCGTGAGGGGGGAGAGGTTCCCCATGGTTCTCCGCCGCTACCGCCGCGGCGGCATGATGGCGAGGCTCCTCGGTGACCGGTTCCTCGGCGTCTTCCCGGAGAGCTCGCGCGCGTTCCTGGAGTACGCGCTCCTCGAGAGGATGATCTCCCTGGGGCTTCCCGTGCCGATGCCAGTCGCGGCCATCGCCGAGAAAAAGGGGCTCTTCATCCGCTGCTCGATGCTTGAGGAGAGAATTGAGGACTCCAGGTCAGTCGCGGAGATCATCGCGGAGCGCGCGCTTTCCGCGGAGGAGACTGACGCGATAGGGATGACCATCCGCCGCTTCATGGATGCGGGGGTATACCACTCGGATCTCAACATCAGGAACATTCTCCTCCGGGGGACGGAGGTGTTCATCATCGACTTTGACAAGTGCGCCCTGAGGCGCGGGGACGGCTGGAAGAAAAGTGTGTGGGAGAGGCTGCAGCGTTCCTTCAGGAAGGAGAAAACGCTCTCTCCGCAGGTCTTTTACCAGGACAGCGACTTTGACGCCATAAGAAAGGCCTCAGGCATCTGATCCCTCATCGTCGGTCTTCACTCCCGCGAGCTCGTGGAGCTTCCTCGTGAGGGTGTTCCTGCCCCAGCCGAGGAGCTTCGCCGCGTCCTGCTTCCTGCCCTTGGTGTACTCGAGGGCTGCGTCAAGAAGAACCTTCTCGAATATCGGCTGCGCCTTACCGAGGAGATCGGTCTCGCCCGCGATGAGCTCGCGCGACGCCCAGTTCCTTAGGAGCTCATGCCACTCGTCGGGCGAGCGCTCCTCCTTATCTCCGCTTATTGCCTGAGGGAGCTCGGTAGTCTTCCTGTTCCGGAGCTCAGGCGGCAGATCCGATACTGAAATCTCGTTCGTGGCCGACATGACCGTAATCCAGCGGCAGACGTTCTCGAGCTCGCGGACGTTGCCGGGCCAGGGGAGCGACATGAGGAACTGCTCGGCCTGGCGGCTCAGCACCTTCCTCTCGCAGCCGAGCTCCTTCGCGATTCTCGTGAGGAAGAAGCGGCAGAGCCCCGGGATGTCCTCTGCCCTCTCGCGGAGCGCGGGGAGGTGGATCCTGATGACGTTGAGGCGGTGGAAGAGGTCGATTCTGAACGTTCCCTCCTGCACCATCTTCTCCAGGTTCTTGTTGGTCGCGGCGATGATCCTGACGTTGACCTTCACCGACTGGTGGCCGCCCACGCGGTAGAACTGCCCGTCGGCGAGCACGCGGAGGAGCCTCGTCTGCACGTCGGCCGGCATGTCGCCGATTTCATCAAGGAAAAGCGTGCCGCCGTCAGCCTGCTCGAACCGTCCGGTGTACGAGGTGCTCGCTCCGGTGAACGATCCCTTCTCGTGTCCGAAGAGCTCCGACTCGATGAGCTCCTTGGGTATCGCCGCCATGTTGAGGGCGATGAACGGCCGGTCGGCTCTGGGGGAGTGGCGGTGGAGGGCGTGCGCGACCAGCTCCTTGCCGGTGCCGGACTCTCCGGAGATGAGCACCGAGACCGAGGATCTCGCGAGGCGTCCTATCGCGCGGAACACCTCCTGCATCGCGGGGGCCTCGCCCACGATCTCCTCGGAGACGTCGACGCTGCCGCTGTCCCCCTCGCTCCTGCCGCTCTTCTTCCTCCTCTCGAGGACAAAGCTCTCGGCCTTCTTCACGAGGCTGATCGCCTCGTCGATGTCGAAGGGCTTCGGCAGGTACTCGAATGTTCCGCTCTGGTAGGCGTTGACCGCGTTCGAGAGGTCGGAGTGGGCCGTCGTGATGATGACCGGAATGTCGCGGTCGTGGGCATGGATCCTCTGCAGCAGCTCGAGCCCGTCGATTCCCGGCATCCTGATGTCGGAAATCACTATGTCGGGCGCAGTTCTCTCGAGACGCTCCAGAACATCCTCGCCGTTCTCAAAACAGGTGCAGTCAAACCCCTCGGGGCTCAGCGCTTTCTCAAGCACCCAGCGGATTGACTCATCGTCATCTACAATCCATACTTTTGTCTTCATAAACGGATTCCGTGTTCGTCGGGTTCTCAGGCAACATCCTGCGGGGTTTTCTCAACCGGCAGGGATATTATGAAATCTGTGTGGCCGCTCCAGCTCACGCACTCAATCTTCCCGCTGTGCTCGTCTATGATGGTCTGCGCTATGGCGAGGCCGAGCCCGTGCCCGCCCTCCTTGCGGCTCACCATCGGGTAGAAGACGGTGTCCTTGATGTCATCGGGGATGCCGGGACCGTTGTCGGTCACGTGCACCTCCACCATGAGGCGCTGCACGGAGCCCCTGATGTTCACCTTGAAGGCGGCGCGGGTCTTCAGGGTTATGAGCCCGTCCTCCCGCTGCCCGATGGCCTCCACGGCGTTCTTCACGATGTTGAGGAACACCTGGTAGATCTGCTCCGGGGCAATATAGACATCGGGGAGGCTCGGATCGTAGTCGCGCTTGATCTTGATGTTGTCGGGAAGGCTTATCGCGGTGAGCTTGAGGACTTTTTCCAGAATCTCGTGGACACTGGAAAACTGCCTCTTCTCGGCGTGCTGGGGACCGAGGAGCCGGTTCACCAGGTTCTTGAGGCGGTCGGACTGCTCGATGATGATCCTGGTGTACTCCTTCTGATCCTCATTGAGCTCCCTCTCGAGGAGCTGCGCCGCGCCGCGGAGCCCGGAGAGCGGGTTCTTGATCTCGTGGGCGAGCTCCCTGATGAGGAACCTCGCGGCCTTCTGCTGGGAGTGCTGGTGGATCTCGTTCGAGATGCGCCGCCTGCCGTTGACCTCGTACATCTCCACAAGCGCGAGGGGCTCCTCGCCCTCGCGCTCGAAGCGGTTCACCATGACGTCGACGGTGTGCTCGCCGCTTTTCGAGACGATGAGGACCTCGCTCTGGTTGAAGCTGCGGCCCGCGACGATGTCATCCTGCACTCGTTTGAGGACTATGCTGCTTTTCTCGATGATCCGCCCGAGCTGGGCCCTTGCCGCATGGAGCATGCTGACGCCGAGCATCTGCTCGGCGGCCGGGTTGAGATATTTGATTCTGAGATCCCGATTTACGAGAATGATCGCTGTTGATGCAGAATCAAGAATCGCTGACGCGAGATCTCCCTTGGAACTCATTGAATGCCTCTCTATCCCTGTGCAATGCACCAATACAGTGAATTATATTCATCATTATGGTGCAGAAAGGCATCCAACAGACGGTTACTGACCTGTCAGCGCCTAGCTGAGACACGCTGTATGGTGAAACTGACCTGATCTGATGCAACTTCAGTGCCGTTGGCATCCACAACGGCAATCCTCGCGGTGTGGGTTCCGCGCTCAACCCTCGCAAGGGAGAAGCCGGTGCCCTGGGTGCCGGAGGAGCGGACCACGCCGTCGAGGTAGAAGGTGGTGGTGGCGCCTTCAGGCAGGTTCTTCACGTCTGCGCTGACGGTCACCGAGGCCTCGCCGGAGTTGTCGCGGATGACGGTGTCAGGCTCAGGGGAGGTGATCTTGATCGAGGGCTTCTTCGGCGCTGTGGCTGAGGGGCCGAAGTCCTTGCTGTCATTCATCTCGGAGCCGACGGAGCTGTTGGTCAGGCTGATGCTGAGGCTCTCGGTCTTCACTCCCGAGGGGGCCTGATCGCTGTAGTGGACAACGCCGTCCGAGTCAGTCCATTTCTGGATGGGGGCTGATTTTGAACCGTCCGCCGCATACGCAGAGCCGGCAGCAAACAGACAGGCGAGAATAAGAACAGATAATTTCTTCATGTATGACACGGCGCGCCGGGGCTTTCATCCGGAGCGTTCGTCCTCCAGTTAGGTGAACTCTGACGGCTGATCTCGGATCAGACCTAATCAATTCTGCATATTTTCGGGGAAAAACTGAATGTTGTGATCGTGAGATTCTTAAAAGCTGGCATTGCGTCACAAAATATATGCTGTGTTTTGAACATGAGTCAAATTATCATGTTCATCCGGCCATAACGTGTACAGAAGGTGAATCACATGAAGCTTCATGAGGCGCTCCGCGAGCTCTGCAGAAAGCACGGCAGCATCATCGTCCAGAAAAAGAACCTTGTCTATCTCCTCTCGGATCTCGGGGCCTTTGAGGAGCTCCCCGGGATGAGGGAGGTCATGAAGGCCCTGGTCTCCGGGGGTTTCGCGAAGGATCTGTATGCCTGGAGCCTCCGGAAGGGCAGGGATTCGTACCTCGCGCATGCGGAGGTTGTGAGGAAATCCCTTGCGGCAAAGGGGCATTTCAGAGAAGAGGAGGCCCGCTTTGCCGCGGACTCGGTCTCGTTCGCCTTCGGCTTCGCTGACTCCGTGAGGGAGCCTCACGCGGGAGAGGACGGCCCCGGCCCGGAGGATGGGAGCGGGACCGGCGGGGACAGCGTTCCTGTGACCGTCCCGAAGCCCGGGAGGCGCATCGAGTTCCTGCGGAGGAAGGCGGAGAGCGGCAGTGATGACGCGCAGTACAGGCTTGGGATGCTCTGCCTTGAAGGAGGGGACGGTGCCGGGGCCCTCAGATGGCTCAGGAGATCAGCAGAGCAGGGCAATGCCATGGCGCAGACAGGCATTGCCGTCATGTATATGGAAGGCAGCGGCGTCGCTCAGGATTATGAGGAGGCCATGAGGTGGTTCCGGAAGGCTGCCGGACACGGCAATTCCGCCGCGGAGGGCAGCATCGGCAACCTGTACCACTTCGGGCTGGGAGTAAGCAGGGATATGGAGGAGGCCGTTAGGTGGTACAGGAAGGCGGCCGTGCACGGAAATTCCCCGGCTGCCAACAACCTCGGAGTCCTCTACAGGACCGGGGACGGCGTGACGCGTGACTTCAGGGAGGCGCTCGTCTGGTTCCGCATGGCCGCGGAGCAGGGCAATCCCGAGGCAGAGTACGCCATCGGCAGCATGTATGCGGCCGGTGAGGGAGTCACGCAGAGCTGGAGGGAGGCGGCCGCGTGGTTCCGGAAGGCCGCGCTGCGCGGCGAGGACACCTCCCAGTTCAACCTGGGGGTCATGTACCATAACGGCACCGGCGTCAGGCAGGATTATGAGGAGGCAGTGAGGTGGTACCGGATGGCCGCGGAGCAGGGCAATCCCAAGGCGGCGTCAAACCTCGGCAACCTCTACTCTGACGGATGCGGCGTGGAGCAGAACCTCTCGGAGGCGGTGAAGTGGTACCGGATGGCCGCGGAGCAGGGAATCGCCCAGGCACAGTTCCACCTCGGCAGGATGCACAGCGGCGGACTCGGAGTCACGCAGGATTACGCTGAGGCCGCGAAGTGGTACCGGAAGGCCGCGGAGCAGGGGATCGCCCAGGCGGAGAATGCGCTCGGGTGCCTTCTCCGTGACGGACAGGGCGTGCCGCAGGATTACACTGAGGCTCTCTCCTGGTTCAGGAAGGCCGCGGAGCAGAATTTTGCGGAGGCCGAGCGCAATCTCGGCGGGATGTACCTCTCGGGGCTCGGCGTCGGGAAGGATCCTGAGGAGGGCCTCAGGTGGATAAGGAAGGCCTCGGAGGATGAGGAAGCGCGTGAGGAGCGCAGCTCCGGGGATTGAGGGTGCGCCGCAGGGCGGGACGGCGCCTTCGGGCGCAGGAGAGGGCAGATGTTTCATGAGGAGCTTGATGCGTACCTGGGGAATAACAGGAGAGACCGCCTGTACGGAAAGAGCCTCGTGAAGGATCTCATGCTCAATGAGTACTGTCCCGAGCTCGGGAGGATCATGGAGGAGCTCGTCTCCGGCGGCCTCGCGGAGAGGCTCCTTGTCATGAGCCCGGTCAGAGACAGTGAAAGAGAGATTGCGGAGTTCCTCGTCTTCGCGGAGGAGGCAAAGGAGGAGCTCGGGAAAAAGGGAAATTTCCGGCAGGATCTCGTGGATTACGCCATCGACTCCGTCTCCTACGCCCTGGGGTTCCTCAATAAGGTGAGGGTGCCCCCGGAGGCGGAGGATGATCCCTTCGATGACCTTGAGAAGGACTATGTGCCCTACGAGGAGCAGGACAAGTACTACAGCGTCGGTTCCATGCTTGATATCATCTATGAGTTTGATGACTTCCTCGATGAGCTGATGCTGGGACGCGCCTACGAGTACGGCGACGGCATCAGGCAGAGCTATCCGAGGGCCATGAAATGGTTCCGCCGCTCGGCGGACTACGGCATCGCCGAGGCCATGGTCGAAATCGGCAACATGTACTGCTGCGGCACCGGCGTCAGGGAGGACCCTGCCGGGGCGGAGAGCTGGTACAGGAAGGCCGCGGAGAGCCCCTTCGAGCTCGCGGCAAGGTACCACCTCGGCACCATGTACCGCGAGGGGAAGGGAGTGCCGCGGGACCCCGGCGAGGCGATGAGGCTGTTCCTCAGCGCCGAGGCCTTCGGCTGCCCGGAGGCGGACTCGCGCTCGGGGAGATGCATGAGAGGGGCGAGGGAGTCCCCCCGGACCCCGGCGAGGCCGTGCAGTATTACCGGGATGCCTCGTGGTGGGGCTCCGCTGAGGCGATGTTCCGCCTTGGCAAAATGTACCGGGACGGCAGGGGCGCTGAGCAGGACCTCCGGAGGGCCGGGAAGCTCTTTGATGACGCGGCTAAGCTCGGGCACAAAGGAGCCGCGGAGGCCCTTTCGCGGATGCCGGGAGAAGACGGCGGGGCCCGGACGGCGCAGTGAAACAGCCGGCAATGCACGGGATGGCAGCGCCGCCGGGTCTCAGAATGAACTATAGTGTGAACAGGTACTGCGGATGGCAGGCAGAGGAGGAAAACAATGAAGCTGCATGACGCACTGCGGGAGCTCTGCGAAAAGCACGGAAACATCATCGTACAGAAGAAGAACCTGGTGTATCTTCTTTCGGATCTCGGGGCCTTCGAGGAATGTCCCGAGTTGAGGCAGATCATGAAGGATCTGGTCTCGGGCGGGTATACGAGGGATCTTTACCAGCGGAGCCTCAGGAAAAATAAGGATGACTACCTCTCGCATGCCTACGCTGTCCTGGGATCCTTCCGGGATAAGAAGGACACTCCCAACGGGCTTGCCTTGTACGCGGTGAACTCAGTCTCATTTGCCTTTGGCTTTGCGGCGGCTCCGGAGTTCCATTATGGAGCCCCGGCCCCTGCTGAAACAGCTGAGGACACAGCCATGTCTGAGCAGACGGAAGAGGGCGGAGCGGAGCTCCCGGACAGTGATGAGGAGCTTCCGTCAGCGATCCTCGCGTACCCGAGAAGCCTGATGAAGGCCAGGCAGGGTGACGCGGAAGCCCAGGGCATCATCGGCGATTTGTGCCTCGATGAGGAGAATGGTGACGGCCGGTATAACGCCCTGGGGCTCAAATGGCACCTGAAGGCCGCCGAAAGCGGCAATGCGCGATCCCAGCTTACCGCCGGGAAGCTCTACCTCGAGGGAGCGGGAATAAAGCATGATTACGCTGAGGCCCTTAAATGGTTCCGGAAGGCCGCGGAGCAGGGCAATGCAAACGCCATGAGATACCTCGGCAGAATGTACGAGAACGGCCAGGGCGTCGCGCAGGATTACTCGGAGGCCGCCAGGTGGTATCAGAAGGCCGCTGAGCTCAAAGACGAGATGGCCGGGTTCTATCTCGGCATGATGTACGAGAACGGGCATGGCGTCGCGCGGAGCCACAAGAAGGCGCTTGACTGGTTCCAGAGGACCGCCCGGCAGAACAGTGCCGAGAATGAAGCGATCCTCAGGGCAGTGAACGAGCTTGAAGCCACAGTCTCCAGAATGCGCCAGTAAAAGGTGACATGCCGGGCCGTG
This sequence comes from Gammaproteobacteria bacterium UBA2810, assembly GCA_002351705.1. Taxonomy (GTDB): domain Bacteria; phylum Pseudomonadota; class Gammaproteobacteria; order Enterobacterales; family Succinivibrionaceae; genus UBA2810. The sequence goes on from DEHC01000049.1 coordinate 22,705, forward strand.
ACTGAGAAGCAGGATCCGGGCATCCCCGGCAGGTGAAGAAGTTCAGGATCATCAGGGCGGACTTACACCTGGATCCCGGATGAGGGGAGAGTTTCCTCTCAATATAAGCGGCAGGTACATCTCAGATGGCTTATGAGCTGGAAGCGCTGCAGCTGTTCATGAGACCTTTTGACAGCCCCAGCAGAGTCTGGGACAGGCTTTTCTCTGTGCAGCTGCTTGCCTGATACCTTAAATTCCTGACAGTGATATCAAAAAACATTATATTTAAGCTAATTGACTCACGAACAGAGAAGAGGCGGAATGATGACGGACAGGGTGAAATATCCGATAGGCATACAGACTTTCTCGAAGATACGCGAGGGATCCTGGCTTTACGTTGACAAGACCAGGTATGTCTTTGATATAGCCCAGAAATATCAGTATGTGTTTCTTTCCCGGCCCCGCCGTTTCGGCAAGAGCCTTCTGACAAGCACATTTCACGCTTATTTCAGCGGTAGGCGCGAGCTGTTCCGCGGCCTGGCTATTGATCAGCTTGAGCAGGACTGGGAGCAGCACCCGGTGCTTCATTTTTCCCTGGCCACGGCCAAACTGGGCACAGTTGACGATTTGTTTATGCAGATTAACCTCCAGCTGCGCTTGATTGAGGAGAACAGCGGAATTGACAATAGCAGCATAAGCTTCCCTGGTGCCCGCATGCAGGCCGATGTGCTGGAGCTTTACCGTAAGACCGGGAAGCAGGCGGTCATACTCATCGATGAGTACGATGCCCCGATGCTCACCGTACTTCAGGACAGGGAAAAACTGGAACCTTTGCGCGTCGCCCTTCAGAGTTTTTACGCTCCTCTTAAGGACCTGGATCCGTATCTCCGTTTCGTATTCATCACCGGAATCACAAAGTTCTCCCAGCTGAGCATCTTCTCGCAGATCAACAATCTGGTAAAAATTTCGATGATGCCGGCATATGGAGCCATCTGCGGCATCACACAGGAGGAGCTGGAGTCCTGCTTCAAAGACGGCATTGCCGCGCTCTCGGAGGAGAGCGGGATGACGGAGACCGAGGTGCTTGCTGAGCTGAAAAAAAAATACGACGGCTACCATTTCTCCGGCAGGTCGCCGGGGGTTTACAACCCTTTCAGTCTCCTCTCTGCGATGGACTCCCGCGAGCTCCAAAGCTACTGGTTCGACACCGGCACGCCGGGGTTCCTCATAAGCCAGATGCAGAAGTTCCATACCGACATCACGCAGCTCGACGGCAGCGGGGCTCTGGCCTCTGAATTTGATGCCCCTACCGAGAATATGCACAGCATACTGCCGCTTCTCTATCAGAGCGGGTACCTCACGATAAAGGGCTATGACAGGACTTTTCAGCGTTACACGCTTGGTTTCCCCAACGAAGAGGTGACAGTCGGCTTCACCCAGATGCTTGTCCCGTTCTATGTGTCCGAAAATGTCAATATGACAAATACGGCCTGTTACCAAATCTGCATGGCGCTGATGGAGGATGACATCGGAGCCGCCCTCACGGCTGCCCAGAGCTATTTTGCCAGCATTCCATATCAGGAGGGCACGCTTAAAGACGCTCCTGCTGCAGAAGGACACTTTACAGCCATGCTCTATGTGATGTTCTCGTTCCTCAATCTCTACGTTTGGTCACAGGTGCGCGTTGCGAAAGGCCGCATGGACATGCTCATGAAAACGCAGAAGACCGTCTACGTTATGGAACTCAAGCTCGACGGCAGCGTTGATGAAGCCCTCTCGCAGATTGACGAAAAGGGCTATGCGATTCCATGGCAGGCTGACGGCAGAAAAGTTGTAAAGGTCGGAATCAATTTCTCGTCAGAGCAGCGGACCATCAGTGAGTGGAAGGTAAAGGCCTGAGGCTCGCAAAGGCGGAGCCTGATCCTGCAATGACTCAGGCTGCCGCATCAGGGCCTGCTACCCCCTGCGTTTTCTCCTAAATGGCTGGTGAAATTTCCTGCAGCATTTCGCTCCGGCGGCTCTGCTCCCGTGCGGCCGGCCTCTTCACAGAAATTTTACCTTCCCGGGTTTCTCTCCTCTATCTCCGTCAGAAAGCTTCCGCATTTCCCCGCAAAACCCTGTCCGGTCTCAGTTTTTCCATGCACCGCGGAGGAGCGTCCCTGGCGGCGGAATGATTCACATTGGCGCAGATCCGGCATTACACACTTGGGGGTGGTTTACTCTGAGGCCGGGGTTCTTTACGATACGGACAGTGAGCAGGATCACATTTTCCGGCACGCGGGTTGCACTCTGAAACCTGCTGCATCATTGGAAGCGCGGCACTGCTCACTGGATAGAACTGATTACCGGATAACTAAAAAAATAAATGAAGGACAGCGTCACCGGGCCGCGGGCGGCACAGCCGCCGGGGCCGGGTCTCTGTCCGGGAGCCCGTCACGGACTGCTGCAGTCAGGTGCGATCGTGACGGGGTTATGTTCAGTCTGAGGTGCGGGCACTGTGCACTTTTGCCCGCACTGCTGATCCAGAGAGGAGGACTCCGGCTATGGAAACTGATGATACGCTGCAGCAGAGGACGGGAAAATCCGGTATGGAGAGCCTGCAGGAGCAGCAGATCGCCGAGCTCGTGAGGCTCGGCCGCATGTACCTGAAGGAGCACGGCGCCTCACAGGAGCCGTCAGCGGCTTATATTGACGCAGTGAAGGCTGCAGAGGAAGACCTCAGGGCCGCGAGGAAGGGCAATGCCGAGGCGGCAGAGAGGCTCGGCATCAGGTATCAGCGCGGAGATGGCGTCGAACAGGATTACGCGGAGGCGCTGAAGTGGTTCAGCGCCGCAGCTGAGAAGGGCAATGCCGGTGCTGAGTACAGCCTCGGCTTTATGTATGAGAACGGGCTCGGCGCGGTCACGGATCTCGCCGCGGCGGTGAGTTTCTACAAGAAGGCCGCGGCGCACGGCTCAGCCCGCGCCGAGAGGAGCCTCGGGCGCCTTTATGAGGGCGGGCTAGGCGTCACGCAGGACTTTGCCGAGGCGGTCAAGTGGTACAGCCGGGCGGCTGCTGACGGCGATGCCGAGGGCGCCTACCGGCTGGGCCTCAGGTATGAGGCAGGCGACGGCGGGCCCGCGGACTATGCGGAGGCCGCAAGATGGTTCATGAAGGCGGCACTTCAGGATCACGCGGGGGCGCAGGACAGCCACGGCTACCTCTACCAGACCGGCAGGGGGGTCGCGAAGAGCTATTCCGAGGCCCTCAGGTGGTACCGGAAGGCCGCGGAGCAGGGCGATGCCGGGGCAGAGAACAACCTCGGCTACATGTACGACTGCGGCCTCGGGATCAGGCAGAGCAGCGAGGAGGCTGTCGTCTGGTACCGCAAATCCGCCGCCCAGGGCTTTGCCTGCGCCGAGTCGAACCTCGGCTTCATGTACGAGAGCGGGCGCGGTGTTCCCCGGGACTATGCTGAGGCCATCAGATGGTACCGGAAGGCCGCGGAGAAGGGCAACGCGCGCGCCGAGCACCGCCTCGGCCTGATGTCCGAGAACGGCTACGGCACCCTCCGGAATTACCAGGAGGCCGCGAAGTGGTACCAGAGCTTCGCGGAGCACGGCTTCGCCGCCGCGCAGTACAGCCTTGCCGAGATGCTCTATTACGGCCGCGGGGTTGACCGCGACTTCGCCGAGGCGGTGAAGTGGTACCGGAGGGCTGCTGCCCAGGGCCACGCTGACGCGGAGAACAACCTCGGCTACATGTACGAGAACGGCCGCGGGGTCGGCCAGGATTACGCCGAGGCCGCCAGGTGGTACAGGAAGGCTGCGGATCACGGCTTCTCGAGGTCGCAGACCAACCTCGGCTACATGTACGAGACCGGGCGCGGCGTGGAGCGCGACTACGCGGAGGCCGCGAAGTGGTATCTGAAGGCTGCCGAGCAGGGCTTCGCCCCGGCGCAGAACCATCTCGCCATGATGTACTACTCAGGGCGCGGGGTCTCCCAGGACTACCGTGAGGCCGCAAGGTGGTACCGCGAGGCCGCGGAGCAGGGTAACCTCTATGCCCAGAACTGGCTCGGGTTCATGTATGAGCGCGGCCAGGGCGTCCCGCAGGACTACAGCGAGGCGATGAGGCTCTACAAGGGAGCCGCGGAGCGCGGCGACGCCGCTGCGCAGTACCGGATCGGCGACATGTACCGGAGAGGCAAGTGCGTCGAGCGCGACTACGCCGAGGCGGTGAAGTGGTACCTCATGGCAGCTGACAGGACGCAGGGCGGGAACGCCCATGTGCAGTCGCGCGCGTAGGGCCAAGAGCAATCCCTGCGGCGCATGATGCCGCAGGATCAAGTGTCTGCGCATGAGACCGGGGGAGCCCCCGGATCATGCCGGGCTCTTTTTGTTCCATGATGCGGTGACATCCGTCATTCCGGAGAGTTATTCCTGCCATGCAGGAATGCTGAGGACGCGGCCGCCGGCTCTCTTTGCTAATTCGACAGAGATCAACAACGCTCCTTCCGATAACGGGTAACATCATTCTGCTGCTGACAGAATGAGGCAGGTCCTGCCATGGAGGAAAAATGTTCTGCAGAAAATGCGGCTCGCCGATCCCGGATGACTCTCTTTTCTGCCCGAAATGCGGCACCCGCGTTGACGTACCGTCAGGCGGACCCTCAGGGTTCCGGTACGCGTGGCCGCCTGATCCGGCCGTCAGGCAGTACGGCCTTTTCGAGTTTGCCGGCTGGTTTGCCGTTAAGGGACGCATGGCGAGGAAGGAGTACTGGCAGAGGGAGCTCACCATGTTCGCCGCAACCTTTGCCATCGGTCTCGCCTGGGGCTTTGCCGGATGGAACGTGGCTGCCCTGTACCTCACGCTCATACCGGCGTACATCTCGAATATCTGCATCCACGTGAGGCGCCTCCATGATCTCGGCGTGTCAGGCTGGTGGTTCCTGCTCGTAATGCTTGCCGGAGGGTTCACGGCAGGGCTGTTCGGCAGCGACGCGGCAGTATGGCTCTACAACATCGGCATGCTCGCGGTTTTCGGAAGCGTCCCGGGGACGCATGGCAGGAACCGGTTCGGCCCGGATCCGCTGTCAGGCACATTCGAGGCCTGAAGGGTGCGGCTCCGGGATGATTTGAAGCCGGCGCCTCTTAGGGAGGGAAAATGATCTGCAGAAACTGCGGCGCGGAAGTGCCGTTCGGGGCAGTCTACTGCCCGGTTTGCGGCACGCCCGCGGAAGAGACGGACGTCAGTCCGTTCACGGGCGGGGCTGACTTCCGGGATTCCCCGGCAAGGCCGCACAGCCTCCTCTCGCCCCGCGGCTGGTTTGCCGTGAAAGGGAGAATGGGAAAGAGGGAGTTCTGGCGGAGGCAGGCCTGGCTCTTTTTCCTCCTGTTCGCGGTCCTCGCCGTGTCCGCCCTCATAGAGGGCCTTCTCTACTCGTCTGCTGACACCGGGGCGGTTCCTGCCGCCATCAGGGCTCTGGGCGCTGCGGCTGCCGCTCTGTCAGCCCTCACAATTCTCATCAGGCGCATGCACGACATCAACTGCAGCGCCGCCATCGCTGTCCTCGTATACCTTTTCACCGGGCCTTTCGGGTACCTGATCTCAGGCGTCATCAGCGGGACTCCGGGACCGAACCGCTTCGGGCCGGATCCCGCGGGAGAGGCTTACTGAAGGCTCCTGCTGCCCCACGCGGAATGGCGCTTCACGGTACCGGCCGTGAGAGCTGCTCTCACTCCGCCGCGGCGCTTTCCTGTTTCCCGGGAGGCGCGTCATCGGTGAAGCCCCTGCCTTTCCCCGGCACGAACATCTGGCAGCGCCCGAGGGCCTCGTTGGTACCGACATAGAGTATGGGGATGATGACGCCGTTGTTCCCGGTCCTCGCGTAGTCGTAGACTCCGGTGAGCCTGTTCGGGAAGCGGTAGAAAATCCTTGAGGTGTCCTTCTCTCCGGTCTCGTATTTCTCGAAGGACTTCAGCATCGCGTCAGGCCGGAAGGGAACGGGCTTCCCGTCCTTCTTCGAGAAGAGCATCACCGACTTGTAGGCAAGGTGCCCGTTCGCGGCGAAGACGAGGCTCGTGCGGTAGTCGGGGCTGAAGCCCGGGCCTCCCGCGCAGGTGTTCATTCCGGTGAGCTGTGCCTCCGGGTAGGCAAGCATGAAGTCCGCGAGGAACTGCTCGTTCTCCGGGAGATCCCAGAGCGCGTCGAACTGCTCGGCTGCCGAGGCCTGCGCAAAGGTGAGGAAGGCAGAGGCGGCAAGCGCCGCCGCAGCCCTGATGAGTGAGGATCTTTCTCGCATATCGTCTGAGGGGGAGAGCGTCATTTTTTTATTTAATTTTTTATCCCGGAAAATTTTTTCAAAAATATTGAACTTTTTCTTCCGCGGGTTGTCTAAATTAACAGAAATTGGAAAAAGCAATGCTTTACACCCGGCTGGCCTGCCGCTCGGACCAGCCGGGTTTATTTTATCTTATATCCGCCTGCTGTTCATGTTTTGAGCAAATCCGCCGCTTCCTGAAAAAATTCCTGCTGTCCAGGGCAGGGCCTCACGGGGCGTGAGGTGAGGAAAGAAAAAACTTCCCTGGCTTACCGGCCCCTGCCTGAGCCGCTTTGCCGGGGCCTGCCGGATGACGCGTGACGGGACAGGCGGAAAAATCCTCGCCAGTGACTCCGCTCAAAAATTTTCCGCCGCGCGCGGATTATTTTCCGAACTTTTTCATTCCGGGACTGTCTAAGAGAACAGCAGATTGGAATTGCTTGTTCATTGTTTCCCTTTCCAGGCCGGAGTTTTTGCCCCGGCCTTATTTTTTTTTCAGCCTCTGAGTGCCCGGAGCGCCGCCCGGACCCACGGGAAAAGCCGGAAAAGGCCCGGAGGCGGCGCGGCCCCGGGATTATTCGGCGGTGCCCTTCGCTGACTTGATCTCCTCCCAGATTTTCCCGACCTTCTCGCTGAACTCAGGAGGGAGGGGCCCCATCAGGAACATTTTCCGGAGGAGCTCATCCGGGAGGAAGATATTGGGATTGTCCCTCACCTCGCTGGAGACGAGACGCCTCGATTCCGGAACTGCGTTGAAATAGTGCACATACGAGCTGATGCTTGCCATTATCTCGGGCCGGAGGAGATAGTTCATGAACTTCTCCGCGTTCCGGGGATGCCTCGCGTCAGCTGGAATGGCCATCATGTCATAGAAGAGCATCGCGCCTTCCTTCGGGATTATGTAGCCGATGCGCATCTTGCTGGCTGAATCCTCTGCCCTTTCCGCGGCCTGCAGGATGTCGCCGCTCCAGCCGACGGCCATGCAGATTTCACCGCCCGCCAGATCATTGATGTAGTCCGAGGAGTGGAAGTATTTTATGTAGGGGCGGACGCCCTGGAGGAGCTTCTCCGCCTTCCTCAGATCGCCGATGCCGGGTGCATCGGTGCTTATGCCCAGGTAGTGGAGGGCAATAGCGATTATGTCAGTAGGGGAGTTCAGCACCGCGACGCCGCAGCCGCTGAGCCTCTTCATGTTCTCGGGCCTGAAGAAATAGTCCCAGGAGTCAGGCTTCGCGCCCTTGCCGAATATCTCCTCGAACTTCCCGGCGTTGTAGCCGATGCCGGTTGTCCCGATCCCGTAGGGGATGGAGTGCTCGTTGCCGGGGTCCACCGCCTCCAGGAGCCTCATCTGCGAGGGATCGAGGTTCTTCCAGTTCGGGATATTGTCCCGGTTGAGCTTGCGGTAGGCGCCGGCCTTTATCTGCCTCGCGAGGAAGTCCTGCGCCGGCACGACAAGATCATACCCGCTGTTCCCCTTCATTACCTTCTCGTCAAGGACCTCGTTGCTGTCGTAGAGGTCATAGGTGATCCTGATGCCGGTCTCCTGCTCGAAGTTCACTATGGTGTACGGGGCAATGTAGTCGCTCCAGTTCCAGATGCGGAGGACCTTCTCCTCCTCCTCTGCTGACGCAGGGGCAGACTGCGCTCCCAGGGAAGCGGCAAGCAGCAGTGCAAATGCACCAAAGATTTTCATTTTCACGGCTCCTGCAGGTATGTTCTCCGGCGGCAGAGGCAGGGAACAGGCTGTGCCGCCTTGCTCTGCCGCCATTCAGGGCTCTCTGATGACAGAAAACATTCAAAAAGCACGCCACAGGGCTGCAGAGCACGCGATTTGCGCGGAAAATGAGCGGGCCGTGGGTTTTGTCCCTGAGTGCACTTTCACTTAAAATAGTGCAGTTTCATCAACATAAGGCGCGGAATATCATGGCGGCTGATTTAAAAGATCTCTTCCCGAACTGGTGGAGCAGTGAGTGGGCAAAGGTCAAGCTGTGGGACTTCACCCCGAAGATGCTCGGCGATGGCTTCCGTCTCCTCTCGGAGGGCTGCTTTTCCCATGTGAGCGCAGACGGGAAGGGGCCCTTTTACTGCATCTCGGAGCAACTGAGGGTGAAGCTCCGCTTCCTTCGCTTTACGCCGAAGCAGAAGACAGAGATCAGGGACATCATCCTTCATGATGAGGCAGGATGTGAGGATCTGCAGAGGGGCATCATGAACAGGCCGCTATGGAACAGGCTGAGGAGAAGCGGCCTCTCTCCGGAGCTCTCCGGTGACGATGAGCTCTCGAACTACAGCGGAGTGCCTGCGCGGAAGGACCGTGCATACCATGCGGCGGCGCTGCTTCTCGCGTCATGGCTCGTGAACTCGGATCCCGCGCTGATGTTCGCCTGGCGCGGGCTCAGCCTCTATGATGAGCTCTCCCTGCCGCAGAGGCCGCTGAAGCCGCTTCCGGACGGGAGGATGCCGGCCGGCGCAATAGAGCTCCCCGCTGCGAGGAATGAGCGCATCGCGGAGAGGGAGTCAGATGTCCTCACCAGGGACAGCAGCGGGATTATTGAGCGCTGGGCCCCGGAGGCGCACGCGCGCTCCTGGCTTCTGAACAGGCTGCCGCCGCAGGCGGATTTAAGTGAGGCGGAAAGGATTGCCCCGAAGCTCCATGGCTTCATCACAGGCGATCTGCAGTTCGGAAGGGGGCTCACCGCAAGCCTTGATCTGCCTGACGGGAAGAGCAGGACCGTCGCCATAGCCTTTCATCAGCTCCCTTCCACCGCGCAGGGAAAGTTCGAGACATATTTCCGGGGCCACAGGGACGAGTGCCTGTCCATAGGGCAGAATGTCCTGACTCCTGAAATCTCCGGTTCCATAGAGAGGCTGTGGCCCGGATTCTTCGAGGGGAGGAAGGACGAGCTCAGGGGAGAGCGGGGGGATCCGGCGCTACTCGCGCTCGCGCTCCGTACTGCTGCGGCTGTCTCCAGGTATCCGAGGCTGATGTTCATCCTCCGCGGGTTCAGAATCAACGGCTGGATTGAGTACCACAGGAATGCTGCGGATGAGGCCCCGAAGCCCCGGCGCCGCAGGAGCAGGAGGAGATTCTGGGACGATGACTATATGCCGTATCACTTTGACAGCTGGGATGATGACAGCGACGATGAGGATGATGAGCCCGCTGATCTCAGTCCGGAGAATCCTGATGGACGCGAGCCTGACGCCCCGGGCGGTGCACGGTGGGTCAGGAGATGGCTCAGAGGCACAGGCTTTGATGAGAACAGCAGCGCCGGGGCCGGGGGAAAGATCATCCTCCGGGAAGGCAGGGCGGGGGACTTCGTCCTTGATAAGGAAAAGCACCTCCTCAGCACAGGCATCACCGATGAGTTCGGCGACGTCAGCACGGTCACGCTGGCATTCAAGCAGTACGGCAGCAGGGAGCGGGACCTTATCAGCGCCATGCTGCATCTTCACCCGGAACGCCTGGACGAGCTCAGGAAGGGCGTGGTGAGCGGAGCGCTGCAGACGCTCTTCGGCAAATACAATCTCGATCTCATCCCTGACGGTAATGAGGACATAAACGTCACGAAGCCAGGCACGAACACCCCTGATGTCTGTGCCATGTTAATAAAAGCGACGCAGCTCCTCTCTGACAATCCGGTGCTCCTCCTCAAATGCCGCGGCTTTGACATAGACGACGGCAGCAGCCTTGATCCCCGGAACCTCTCCGCGGATGCGCTTCTCGAGGTCTGCGCGCCGGGGGAGGAGGCGCGCGGCTTCATGAGCCTGTTCATCCCTGATCCGCTGAAGGCCCCGCTTCTGGAGGCTGCCGTCCTGGTCTCAGGCGGGAGCATCGGCGAGCCGGCCGCGGAGCATGGCACCGTCAGGGTGGACACCGGCAGCGGAGAGGGCAGGAAGTCAGTGATCCTCACAATGAGGCCCTTCACCTGCGCCGAGGCAGCAGATCTCACTGAGACCTTTGACAGCTCCTACAGCCTGCTGAGATCGCTTGCCCGCGGCGGCAGCATGCATCCGGGGCTCAGGAGCATACTTGAGGAGAAGCACGCCCTTCCTGCCGGAGGAACGCTCACGATGGACGGCACTGACGTGACCGATCGCGTGATGAGCGATACCCTGCTCACCGCAGTCATCATCCGGCTCGCCGAGGCGGCAGGGCGCAGGCCGGTGCTGCTTTTCGCGTGGCGCGGTCTGCCGCTCGGCCTCGCCACGCTCGGTGAGATCCGCGCGGAGCTTCAGGGAAAATCCCCTGAGGAGCCGTTCCTGATGGAGATGCCGGAGAAGACTGACTATTATTTCGAAAGGACCCTGTCCTCATGTCTCTCGGATCCTCGGGGCAGCTTCAGGTGGTGGGGCAATGAATGGCTTGACAGCCTGTCGGATTCTTGCTGGGACAAAAAAGGCGTCAGGGCGGAGGCGGAGAGAATGCTCGGGAGCGGCGGCATGGGAGAGCTCCGCTTTCTCCCGAACCAGCGCACCCTCTGCTGCAGCATGAAAGGGAAGTCAGGAGGGCTGAAGCGCCTTACTCTCCCCCTTGATGATCTGAACGACCGGGAAAGGGAGCAGATCCTGGTGTTCTTCAGGGATCGCCCTGGCCTCACAAAGGCCCTGCGGCTCGGCTATCTTGACCGGAGCTTCATGAGGTTCGCGAAAGACAGGAGCATCAGCCTCATCTGCAGACGGTACGGCGAGTACCTGAAGTGCGGTGATGATGTCGTTGTCCGGAACGAGGAGCGCTGCGCCTTCGTCCTGCAGCAGGCCCGACTTCTTGATAAGGATCCCTCGCTCATGTTCATCTGGCGCGGCCTTGACATCTGGAAGGAGCTCGGGCTCGGCGCGGGGGCCCCGCTGCAGGAGCCTGACGGGGAGCAGCTCCGCGAATATGATGAGGCCGATGCCGCGAAGAGCCGCGGGAAGGGCGCCCCGGAAGAGGGCGGAGCGGATGATTTTCTCCGGAGGAGCTTTGCCCGCCGTCTCATCGCGAACCTGGCTGACGACGCCATAACTGGCTGGCAGCGGGACGCGGCCGCATCGCGAATCAGCGAGCCGGAATTCAGAAGCGAAGAGCACTCGGCAGGTATCATCGTAAGGCATGGCCGCGGCTCTCCTGACCGCGCCTCGCTTTGCCTCGAGCCGCTTTCCGGTGAGCAGCAGAAGATGGTCACAGGAGAGCTCAGGGAGGATCAGCATGCCCTGATGCAGCTCCAGGTCGGAAGGCTTGACGAAGAGTTTCTCCGGAGGCTGCAGTCCCTCGGCGTGCCGCTCATGTGCGGCGAGAGCACCGGCGATCGCCTGAAATGCACCTGCGAGGTCTCGGAGTACAGGGTGTGCCGCCATGAGATTGCGCTCCTTAAGCGCACCGCGCAGCGCGTCTCTGCTGATCCTGCGCTCCTCTTCCTGATGCGCGGCCTTGACCTTAAGGCGGAGCTCAAAAAGCTCGGCATTGAGAAGGGCACTGCTCCCTCATGGATGAGCCACGCGTCACTTCTTCAGATCCATCCTGAGCTCGACGCGAAGGACGCCGGAGACATGCTCCCGGAGGACGCGCTCTACCACCTGAACCGCGCGAGCTTCGCGAAGGTCCCCTCAGGGCTCATCCGCTCTGCCATGAGGCTCCTTGCGGAGTCACCTGCAGGCTACGGCGGCGCTGACTGCAGGGGCGCGGTGCTGAGTGCCCTGGACGCGGCGCGCGACTGCGCGGAGGCCATGGCGGGGTCTGAGACAGAAATCGTGAGCCTTCCGGATTTCAGCAGATGCCGCGCGGAAATCGGTGAGGACGGCCGCCCGGCGGAAAAGGGAAGGACCCGGGCACAGAGCGTTTTCAGGATAACCCCTGATGACCGGGATCCGCTCTCAAGAAAATATCTTGCTGATGCGCTGCATGTAAGCGAGAACCACTTTGACCGGATAAGCCCGGAGAATGCAGACACGCTCTACAGCGGGTCCGCGTGGCCGGAGCATGAGGGCATCTTCTCCTTTGAGGAGATGCACAGCCTCCCCTCGGGCATTTTCAACGGTAAGATTGCCGCAGAGGTGCTTGACAGGGCAGGAACAGAAACCCAGGCGATGTACGCGCTCTGCTCCCTTGCGAGGAAGCTCGTGACTGCCGGCGCGGTGATGCCCTGTCCCCTGCGTCCTGATGGCGGGAACATCTATGTTATGTGGATCCCCTGCCTGCTCGCGCACGAGGTTCTTACTCTTACAGCGCACGCCGGCATGCTCGCGAGGAGGCTCCTCCTCGGGAGCGTGATTGTACCGGGGAAAAAGTCAGGACTCAGGGCGGAGGATATGAGCGACGCGGGATTCGGAGCGTACTGCCTCGGCCTTTTCATAACGGATCTCGTGAGGAAGGGGGCAATGAAGAGCATCGGCAGCGCGCAGAGCGCATGGAACCGTGCCGCCTCGGAGACCCCGGAGCTTCTCCTCATGACGCTCAGCTTCTGGCCGGCCGCTGAAATAAGCCCCGCCGTGCTTGGGCGTATGGAGAGCTCCGTAGGGCAGTGGCTAGCGCCCCTCTTTATCGGGCTCAACGGCATGCGGCCTGTCCTTATTCTCGGAACCTCCGTCGGGCCGGAGCCTGACATTGCATCTGCCGAGGAGAGGCTCCGCGCCGGAGGCGAGCAGGCGATAGCCGATGCCGAGAAGGCTGAGGACGAGGAGGCGAAGGGCAGGGAGGAAGACCTCGGGGGCGCCTCGGTCGAGGAGCAGGTCTCAGCTGAGATTTCCCTCGGGTTCATTGACCGCGAGGACGGGCGCTATGTAAGCTACAGCGAGGTCTCATGGCTTGATGCGGGGAAGCGCGCCGAGTGCCGGGCCGCGGCAGCCCGCATCTCCGCGCTCCTTCCTGAGGCCGCGGACATCATCTCGGGAAAGTCCGGCCGCGCCGTTCTCTCCATAGAGGCGCTGCAGAAGGCCCTCTTTGAAATCCTTCCGGCATTGAAGCTCAGCGGCGCCCTCGTGGTTCTCCCGCGCTCGATGCGGAGTATTCTGAGGCCCGCAGCCATGGCGAACCTCGCCCTCATGAAGGGCTGGAAGGGCGGAAGCGGACTCATGAGCCTCACCTCGCTCCTCTCATTCAACTGGAAGGCGACGCTCGGCGGGCGGGAGATTACCGAGGAGCAGTTTGAGGAGCTCCGGAAGCACGCCGGGCACCTGGTGCGCTTCGGGAACGACTACGTCTACGCGAGCGCCTCCGAGATTGACTCCATCCTGAGGCGCCTCAGCGGGAAGGCGCAGCGGCCGTCGAGGCTAAGGCTCCTTGAGGCCGCCCTCTCGGGGAGCTTCGAGGGCAATGAGGTCTTCATGGATGAGAAAATCCGGAAGGCCATAAACGAGGAGCTGAAGACCCCGCCTGCCAAAGTTCCCGATGGGCTTAAGGCTGAGCTCAGGCCTTACCAGGAGCGGGGCTACTCCTGGCTGATGCACAACCTCCGCGCGAGGATGGGATCCATCATCGCGGACGACATGGGACTCGGTAAGACCGTGCAGGTCATCGCCGCGCTTGAGTCTTTGCGCTCATCCGGCGAGCTCGACAAGGACCCCGCTCTTGTAACTGTTCCCGCCTCGGTTGTCATCAACTGGACAAGGGAGCTCAG